>DASZKQ010000105.1:0-11403 GCA_035552835.1 Mycobacterium sp.
GGTCTGGCCTTCCGGTGCAGCTGTCGAGGCCTAATCGGCATCAGCAAACACGAAAATCGGCTCCAACCCACTTTGGAGGGAATTTTCTACCTGCATAGCTAAGAAATTGTGTCCGAGGGGGGACTTGAACCCCCACGCCCAGTAATAGGGCACTAGCACCTCAAGCTAGCGCGTCTGCCATTCCGCCACTCGGACTCAGGCCAATTAATTGGCAGCTAAGGCTATCGGATCGGCCCGCTCCCACCCAAACCTGCCCGGCGACGAAGCGGGCCCAGGTGTGGCGGCGGCCCCGGTTGCGGGTACGCGAGGCGTAGACGGCGCGCGGCCGCATCGGTCGCAATGGTAGGAAAGGACGGTGCCAACCGAAACACCCGTGGACGACGTGGTGGACGTTGTCAGCAGGCTGATCAGGTTCGACACAACCAACACCGGCGATCTGGAAACCACCAAGGGCGAGGCTGAATGTGCCCAGTGGGTTGCCGCCCAATTGGAAGAGGTCGGCTACCAGGTCGAATATGTGGAATCCGGCGCGCCGGGGCGTGGCAATGTGTTGGCACGCCTCAAGGGCGCCGATAGCTCCCGCGGCGGGCTGCTTATTCACGGGCATCTTGATGTGGTGCCCGCCGAGCCGGCCGAGTGGAGCGTGCATCCGTTCTCCGGTGCGATCGAGGATGGCTATGTCTGGGGTCGCGGCGCGGTCGACATGAAGGACATGGTCGGCATGATGATCGTGACCGCCCGGCAATTCCGGCGCGCCGGTGTTGTGCCGCCGCGCGATCTGGTGTTCGCGTTCGTCGCCGACGAAGAAAGCGGCGGCAAGTACGGGGCGCAGTGGCTGGTCGACAATCGGCCCGACCTGTTCGACGGCGTGACCGAGGCGGTGGGGGAGGTCGGTGGGTTCTCGCTGACCGTGCCACGCCGCGATGGCGGCGAGCATCGGCTCTATCTCATCGAGACCGCGGAAAAGGGGCTGCACTGGATGCGGCTGACCGCACGCGGCCGGCCCGGACACGGTTCGATGATGCATGACCACAACGCTGTCACCTGGATCGCCGAGGCGGTGGCGCGGCTAGGTCGCCACCGTTTTCCGCTGGTCGTGACCGACACCGTCGAGCAGTTCCTGAAGGCCATCACCGAGGAGACGGGTCTGGAGTTCGACACCGAGTCCTCCGACCTAGAGGGGACGATCGACAAGCTCGGTCCGATGGCCCGCATGCTCAAGGCGATCCTGCACGACACCGCCAACCCAACGATGCTCAAGGCCGGCTACAAAGCCAACGTGGTACCGGCGACGGCGGAGGCCGTGGTGGACTGCCGGGTGCTTCCCGGCCGGCTAGCGGCGTTCGAGGCGGAGGTCGACGAGCTGATCGGCCCCGAGGTGAGTCGCGAATGGATCACCAACTTGCCGTCGTATGAGACCAGTTTCGACGGCGACCTTGTCGACGTGATGAACGCCGCACTGCTGGCGGTGGATCCCGACGCCAGGACCGTGCCCTACATGCTTTCCGGCGGCACAGATGCAAAAGCCTTCTCTCGCTTGGGTATTCGCTGCTTCGGCTTCACGCCGTTGCGGCTGCCGCCGGACCTGGATTTCGCCGCGTTGTTCCACGGCATCGATGAACGGGTACCCATCGATGCGCTGAGGTTCGGCACCGAGGTGCTGACACACTTCTTGACGCACTGCTAGCCGCAAGTTGAGTCAACCACACGAGAGGGGATCGACCATGATCGCACCGCCTGACCCGTACGCTGCGCTGCCCAAACTGCCGTCGTTTCACTTGGAGTCGGCGTCGATCACCGACGGGCAGCCGCTGGCGACACCGCAAATCAGCGGGATCTTGGGCGCCGGCGGCGAGGACGTCAGCCCACAGCTGAGCTGGTCTGGTTTTCCCGACGAGACTCGCAGCTTCGCGGTGACCGTCTATGACCCGGATGCCCCTACGTTGTCCGGTTTTTGGCACTGGGCGCTGGCCAACCTGCCCGCCTCGGTCACCGAGTTGCCCGACGGTGCCGGCGATGGCAGTGAGCTACCGGGTGACGCGCTGACGCTGGTCAACGATGCGGGTATGCGCCGGTATGTCGGTGCCGCGCCGCCGCCGGGCCACGGTCCGCACCGCTACTACGTCGCCGTGCACGCGGTCGACGTCGAGAAACTCGACCTCAACGAGGATGCCAGCCCCGCATACCTGGGCTTCAACCTGTTCCAGCATGCAATCGCCCGAGCCGTCATCTACGGAACCTACGAACAGCGCTGATCCTCAGCGGGACGCGGATCCCACGGCCTCGCTCACCGAGGAAAACCCTCCTTCGCGCAGCCGAAGGGCGATGCCGTCGTGAATGTGCTTAGCCCACAGGCCTCCGCCGTAGATGAAGCCGGTGTAGCCCTGCAGCAACGACGCTCCTGCGGTGATCCGCTCCCACGCGTCGTCGACGGTTTCGATGCCGCCGACACTGATCAGTGTCAGCCGGTCACCGACCCGGCCGTAGAGTCGCCGCAGCACCTCGGCGGCGCGGTGCGCCAACGGCGGCCCTGAGATGCCGCCGCTGCCCAGTGCGTCGACGCCGGGGGTACTCAGCCCGTCGCGCGACACCGTGGTGTTGGTGGCGACGATGCCGGCTAAACCCAACTCGATTGCCAGATCAGCGATTTCGTCGATGTCGGAGTCGGCAAGATCCGGTGCGATCTTCACCAGTACCGGCGTCGAGGTCTCCGCGAGCACTGCCGACAGAATGGCGCGCAGCGAGTCGACGGCCTGCAGATCGCGTAGCCCCGGGGTATTCGGCGAGCTGACGTTGACCACCAAGTACGCGGCCAGCGGCCCGACCAGCCGGGCACTGGCCCGGTAGTCGTCGGCGGCGCGCTCCGGCGGGGTGGACTTGGTCTTGCCGATATTGACGCCGATTGGCACATCGGGACTTTCCCGTGCCAGCCTGGACGCCAGCGCAGCGGCGCCGCGATTGTTGAAACCCAGCCGGTTGAGCAGGGCGCGGTCGGCGGGTAGCCGGAACAGCCGAGGAGCCGGGTTGCCTGGTTGGGCGTGGGCGGTGACGGTGCCGATCTCGGCGTAGCCGAATCCCAGTGCGCCCCAGGCCTTCAGCCCGATGCCGTCCTTATCGAAGCCTGCGGCCAGACCAAGCGGCCCGGGGAAGCACACCCCGAACACCGTGCTGGCCAGCACCTGGTCCCTCGGCGCCAACCGCCGGCGCAGGCGCCGCCGCAGCGGTGCCGCGGTCGTGACGCCACGCAGCGCCGCGGAAACCAGCTCATGGCTGCGTTCGGGGGGTACCACGAACAGCAATCGGCGGAGTGCACCATACAGCTGATGACGGTCGTTGCGCAGGGCGCTCACCGTCACAGTGCCGGCTGGTCGGGCCGAGTACTATCGAGACTGTCGATGCGAGACTTCTTGCGGCGCAACAACACCCGCCTACTCCCATCGGTATACAGCCGCACCCGGGTCAGCTCCCAGCCGCGATACTCCGCTTCGATGGACAGTCGGGTGGAGGCGCTGAGCATGGTCACCTCCGGCGGCAGGCGCAACGGCACCCACTCGTAGTCGTCGGACATCTCGGTGTCCCACTCTGCCGGCAACCGGCCGCGTCGCGCCGCGGTCAACGTCGGCCCGCCGCGGCGTGTTCGATGACCTGAACGCCCCCGCCGGAACCCGACACCACATACAACGTGCCCGCGGCATCGTCGAAGGCCAGCGTGTTGGGTTGCCGCACGGTTGGGTACCGTACCTTTTCCAGAGGGATCCCGGTTGACAGATCGTAACCAATGACCATATTCGCCGCCGTTTGCGACACCCAGGTCAGCCTGCGCGATCCGGCCACGCCGTATGGGGACTGTCGTACCGGGTAGGCCTGACGCAAGATCAGCGGGTCGACACCGAACACCAGCAGCTGGCCGCCCCGGGTGTCGGTCACCAGCAACCGACCCGCGGGATCGGCCACCATAGTGGTGGCGCCCTGCCCGGCGCGTAGTTGCTGCCCGACCTTGCCGTCGGCACCGATCGTGGTAACCGATGTCTGCCCACGATCCAGGACTGCCACTGTATTTCCGTGTGCTGCAAGAGAATCGACGTGCGCGAAGATCTTTGTCGGGTGGCCGGCGGTCGGCTGGCCGGACGCCAGCGTGTACACCGAACCGTCGGCGGTGCCCAGCGCTACGGTGCCGTCGGCACGGCGGGTGACCGCGGTGAAATCGACGGCTTCTGCGCCGCTGACCGGCACCCGGTCGACTCGTCCGGCCGACAGATCCACCACGAAGTAGCCGCCGCGGGCGGACAGATAAGCGCTGCCGCCGCCGTCACCGGTCAGCCCGGTCGCGGGTTCAGGCAGATCGATAATCCGTGACGATGTTTGCTGTGAGCCCATCATCGTGATGCTGGCGGGTGCGCTGGGGGCTGACCCGGACGTCAAGATCACCAGCTGTGCGGTGCGGCCGTCGAATATCGCCGCCTGCGGATGACCGTCCAGCGGGCGGACCGCGCCCGCGGGGACCTGCGACAGCGGCGGAGAATCGGCCGGTCGCGCAGGCTCGATCGTGGGTGGGGCTCCCTCGAGCGTCTTAGACGAGCAACCCGCCACCAACGTCAGCAAAAACAGCAGGCCGGCGGCCTGCCGACGAACGATGTGTGCGCTGTGTTTGCGGTGTGGTGGCACGGGGTAACTCTCGGATATCCAGGGGTAGCCAGTGTAGAAGGAGTAGTGGCATTGCAGTCCGATCCTAGGGAACACCGTCGGATACGGCCCAGGCCCGTTACGCAAAACGGGGATCGGCGGCCAGGTAGCGTCACCGGCATGAACGTTGCCGCCGACCGCCACTGTCCCGATCCAGAGTTTGCTATCGAGGACATGTGGCTGGGGGTTTTCTCGGAAAAGGTGTTCGCCAGCGGGTTCGGGCAGCTCGGTGACGGCCGTAGCTTTGCATTCCGTATCGAAGGTCAGTGGCTTCTCGTCGAGGTATACCGGCCCTGGCTGAGCGGTCCGGTTCCGCAGCCCGAAGACGTAGTCGCCACAGTGCGGCGCAATGTCGTCGACGTCGACATCACCGACGATCGCAGCCTGACCACCGCGGTGCGTGACGCGGTCGCCCTCGCCGAGGTCGACTACTAGATCACCCGGTACGGTCGTCGTCGTGACTGCGACGCCGGCGATGTCTTGGTGGCAGGTTGTCGTATTGGCCGTGGTGCAGGGTCTGACCGAGTTCTTGCCCGTGTCGTCGTCGGGCCACCTGGCGATCGTGTCCCGGATCTTCTTTGCCCAAGACGCCGGCGCGTCGTTCACCGCGGTAAGTCAGTTGGGCACCGAGCTCGCCGTACTCGTCTATTTCGCCCGCGACATAGTGCGGATCGTCAAGGCGTGGTTCAGCGGTCTTTTTAAGGGCCTTCAAGTCACCGCGCACCGGAATGCCGATTACCGGATGGGTTGGTACGTCATCATCGGGACGATCCCGATTTGCATCCTGGGTCTGTTCTTCAAGGACGAGATCCGCTCGGGCGTGCGCAACCTGTGGGTGATAGCCACTGCGCTGGTGGTGTTTTCGGTGGTGATCGCGCTGGCCGAGCGCCTCGGCCGGCAGGGCAGGCACGTCGACCAGCTGACCTGGCGCGACGCGGTCGTCGTCGGCGTTGCTCAGACGCTGGCGTTGGTCCCGGGAGTCTCCCGGTCGGGGGCCACGATCAGCGCCGGATTGTTTCTCGGCCTCGACCGCGAGTTGGCTGCTCGATTCGGTTTCCTGCTTGCCATTCCGGCGGTGTTCGCCTCCGGATTGTTCTCGCTGCCGGACGCCTTCCACCCGGTGCTCGAGGGGATGAGTGCGACGGGTCCGCAATTGATGGTGGCTACCATGATTGCGTTCGTGGTCGGTCTTGCCGCGGTGGCGTGGTTATTGCGGTTTCTGGTACGGCACAGCATGTACTGGTTCGTCGGCTACCGGGTGGCCGCCGGTGTGGGCGTGCTGTTCCTATTGGCGGCCGGGGTGGTGAGCGCGACATGACCGTCGACGACGATGCAGAGCGGAGCGATGCTGAGGAGCGGCGCATATGACCGTCATCCTGTTGCGGCACGGCCGCTCCACGTCGAATACCGCGCATGTATTGGCCGGTCGTTCCGAGGGCGTCGACCTCGACGACAAGGGCCGTCAGCAAGCCACCGAATTGGTCGATCGAATCGGTGAGCTGCCGATCCGGGCGGTGGTGTGCTCACCGCTGCTGCGCTGTCGGCGCACGATCGAGCCGCTCGCCGACGCGCTTGGTCTCGAGCCGGTCCTCGACGACCGGTTGTCGGAAGTCGACTACGGCGAATGGACCGGCCGCAAAATCGGCGATTTGGTCAAGGAACCACTGTGGGGCGTCGTTCAGGCGCATCCCAGCGCGGCGGTGTTTCCCGGCGGTGAGGGGCTGGCGCAAGTGCAGACGCGTGCCGTGGCCGCCGTCCGTGACCACGACGCACGGCTGGCCGAGCAGCACGGCGGCGACGCGCTGTGGCTGGCCTGTACGCACGGCGACATCATCAAGGCGGTTGTCGCCGACGCGCTTGGCATACATCTAGACGGCTTCCAGCGGGTTTCCGCCGATCCGGCATCGATGAGTGTGATCCGCTACACCCGGCTACGCCCATTCGTGCTGCACGTCAACCACACTGGGCCGCGGCTGACGTCCGCACTGACTGCGGCTCCGTCGCCAGACGGTGAGGCGCCGCCCGGCGATGCGGTCGTTGGCGGCGCAGGCGACTGAGTGGAGAATTTACGACTCAGCCGCAACTGCCGGTATTTTGGAACTGCCATGTCTCGCGCGATTCACGTCTTCCGCTCACCCGACCGATTCGTCGCCGGGACAGTTGGCCAGCCCGGAAACCGCACCTTCTACCTGCAGGCGGTGCACGATTCCCGGGTGGTCTCGGTGGTGCTGGAGAAGCAGCAGGTGGCGGTGCTCGCAGAGCGCATCGGCGCGCTGCTGTTGGAGGTCAACCGCAGATTCGGCACACCGGTTCCCCCGGAGACCACCGAGGTTGAAGACCTCAGCCCGTTGATCACACCGGTCGACGCGGAATTTCGGGTCGGCACCATGGGCCTGGGATGGGACTCCGAGGCGCAAACCGTGGTAGTTGAACTGCTGGCCGTCAGCGAGACCGAGTTCGACGCATCCGTGGTGCTCGACGACACCGAAGAGGGGCCGGACGCTGTGCGGGTGTTCCTGACGCCGGAGTCGGCGCGGGAGTTCGCGAGCCGTTCCAACCGCGTCATTTCCGCGGGCCGTCCGCCGTGCCCGCTGTGCGATGAACCGCTGGATCCCGAGGGACACATCTGTGCGCGGACCAACGGCTACCGGCGCAGCGCGTTGCTCGGGCCCGACGATGACGCCGAGGACTGACAATCGCGAGGTCCTGCGACGCGGCGAGCTGACCGTCCTGGGACGCATTCGCTCGGCGAGCAATGCCACCTTCCTGTGCGAATCGACGTTGGATGGCGCCACGGTGCACTGCGTGTACAAGCCGGTCGCCGGAGAGCAGCCGCTGTGGGACTTTCCCGACGGCACCCTGGCCGGCCGAGAACTCGGCGCGTATCTGGTGTCGACACACCTGGGCTGGAACATCGTGCCGTACACCATCATTCGCCACGGGCCGGCCGGTCCGGGCATGCTGCAGCTGTGGGTGGACCAACCCGGTGACGCACCTGATTCAGACCCTGGGCCCGGACCAGACCCGGTCGACCTGGTTCCGGCTGACCGGCTGCCGCCCGGCTATCTGCCGGTTCTACGGGCGTATGACTATGCCGGCGAGCCGGTCTCGCTGGTTCACGCCGACGACATTCGACTTTGGCGAATGGCGGTATTCGACGTGTTGATCAACAACGCTGACCGCAAGGGCGGCCACGTGCTTCGCGGCGTCGATGGCGGCATTTACGGTGTCGACCACGGGCTGTGCCTGCACGTCGAGGACAAGTTGCGCACGGTGCTGTGGGGGTGGGCCGGTAAGCCACTCGACGACAACACCCTGGACGCGGTGACCAAACTGGTCGACGCAC
The DNA here is from genome assembly GCA_035552835.1 of Mycobacterium sp. Lineage (GTDB taxonomy): Bacteria > Actinomycetota > Actinomycetes > Mycobacteriales > Mycobacteriaceae > Mycobacterium. The sequence continues at coordinate 8,030 of DASZKQ010000105.1, forward strand.
TGGCCGGCCCGCTCGGGGATGCGTTGGCCGAACACATCACCAGCGCCGAGATCGCGGCGCTGCGCCTGCGTGCTCGCGTACTGCTGGACAACTCGGTGATGCCCGGCCCAGACCGGCACCGCCCGATTCCCTGGCCCGCTTTTTAGCATTTCGAGGATGGTACGGTGTGGTACCAATCTCGCTTACGGTTAGGGAGGCCGCCGTGTCCGCTAGGGACCACCCGAACAACGCGCCGGGCGTGCCGATGGTGTTTCCGCCAGCGGTACATCGCCTGCAAGTCAAGTACGTCAACCCAGTGGTCAAAAAGCTCGCTCGGTTTCTGCCGTCGTTCGCGGTGATCGAACACCGCGGCCGCAAGTCGGGCAAGCACTACCAGACCGTCGTCAACGCCCATCGCAAGGGCAACACGCTTGCGGTGATCTTGGGTCACGGCAAGGCGGACTGGGTCAAGAACGTGCTGGCCGCCGGTGAGGCCGACATGCATCTCTTCCGGCGCGACGTGCACGTCGTCAATCCGCGGGTCGTCCCCGCTGGAACGGACGACCCGGCCCTGCCGGCGATCGCGAGGCGCGCGGCGCACCGAATGGGCGTGTTCGTCGCCGAAACCACCTGATACACCGACCGGATGAGCCCAGACGTGACGGACGCGGCGCTCGCCGCCGACCTGGCCGAGAAGGCGGGCGAGCTGCTGTTGGCGGTGCGCGACCACGTGGGCTTCGACCACCCGTGGATGCTCGGCGATGCCGGCGACAGCCAAGCCAATTCGCTACTGTTGCGCCGGCTGCGCACCGAGCGCCCGGGTGACGCGGTGCTGTCCGAGGAGGCCTACGACGACCTGGTCCGATTGCGGGCCGACCGGGTTTGGATCGTCGACCCACTAGACGGCACGCGGGAATTCTCCCAGGCGGGACGCGACGACTGGGCCGTGCATGTGGCGTTGTGGCAGCGCCATGGCGGCCCGAATGGAGCCATCACCGACGCCGCGGTCGCCTTGCCTGCGATGGGGGAGCTCTACCGCAGCGACACGGTCGACGCGCCGACAGCGGTGCATTCCGGCCCTATTCGCATTACCGCCAGCTCCAACCGGCCGCCCGCGGTGTTATATCACCTGGCCCGGCGGCTGGACGTGGAATTCGTGCGGATTGGTTCGGCCGGGGCCAAAGCGATGTCGGTAGTGCGCGGCGACGCCGACGCCTACATCCACGCCGGTGGTCAGTGGGAGTGGGATTCGGCGGCGCCGGCGGGGGTGGTCCTGGCCGCGGGGATGCACGCGTCACGGCTGGACGGCTCCGAGCTGGTGTACAACCGGCCCGACCCGTATTTGCCCGACTTCCTGATGTGTCGCCCGGAACTCGCCGACCTGCTGCTGGGTGCCATCCGGCTGGCCAGCTGAGCCGGCGCACGCTTTACAGTCGACGGTATGCGGTCCTGGCCTTCGGCACCCCTACCAACGCTGCCGGGACGCGGCCCGGAGTTGCGGCTATATGACACCTCCGACCGGCAGGTGCGCCCGGTGGCCGCTGGACAGACGGCCACCATGTACGTGTGCGGGATTACGCCGTATGACGCCACCCACCTCGGCCACGCCGCCACCTATCTGGCCTTCGACCTGATCCAGCGGCTGTGGCTGGATCTCGGACACGATGTGCACTACGTGCAGAACGTCACCGATGTCGACGATCCATTGTTCGAGCGGGCCAACCGTGACGGTCTTGACTGGCGCGACTTAGCGGCTCGTGAGGTTTCGTTGTTCCGCGATGACATGGCCGCGCTGCGGGTGCTGGCGCCACGCGAATACGTCGCGGCCACTGAGGCGGTCGCCGAAGTTGTCGAACTGGTGGAAAAGATGCTGGCCTCGGGTGCCGCCTACGTCGTCGACGACCCCGAGTGCCCCGACGTGTACTTCCGCGCCGACGCCACGTTGCAGTTCGGCTATGAATCCGGTTATGACCGCGACACCATGCTGCAGCTGTTCGCCGATCGCGGCGGCGACCCGGACCGACGGGGCAAGACCGACCAACTCGACGCGCTGATGTGGCGTGCGGCGCGGCCCGGGGAGCCGAGCTGGCCGTCGCCGTTCGGCCCCGGCCGACCAGGTTGGCATGTCGAGTGCGCGGCGATCGCGCTCAGCCGGATCGGCAGCGGCCTGGACATTCAGGGCGGTGGCAGCGATCTGATCTTTCCACATCACGAGTTCACCGCGGCCCACGCCGAATGTGTCAGTGGCGAGCGACGATTCGCCCGCCACTATGTGCACGCGGGCATGATCGGCTTGGACGGGCACAAGATGTCCAAGAGCCGCGGCAACCTGGTTCTGGTGTCGGGGTTACGCGCCGAGGGCGTCGAGCCGTCGGCGATCCGACTGGGTCTGCTGGCCGGCCACTATCGGTCCGACCGCGACTGGGGCGCCGAAGTGCTGGAGGCGGCCAATGCGCGGCTGCATCGGTGGCGGGCCGCGACCGCGCTGCCCGCCGCGCCGGATGCCGCCGACCTCATTGCCCGGGTGCGCCGCTATCTCGCGGACGACCTTGATACCCCCAAAGCGCTTGCTGCATTTGATGGTTGGACCACCGACGCGCTGGAATACGGCGGTCACGATGCTAAGGCGCCCCAGGCGGTGGCAACGGCGGTGGATGCGCTGCTGGGCGTGGACCTGGATTCGGCGCGGCGGTAGGTTGCGGCAATGACCTCAGTGAACTCGCAAGTTGTCTTCATCACCGGTGGTGGCCATGGAATCGGGGCCGAGGTAGCCCGACGGTTGCACGCCAAGGGCGCCAAGCTGGTGTTGACCGACCTGGACGCGGGCGCACTGGCGGCGATGTCCAGCGAGCTCGGCGGCGACGAATGGGTGCTTACCGTGACCGCCGACGTGCGTGATCTTGCCGCCATGCAGGCCGCAGCAAACCAGGCCGTCGAAAAGTTCGGCGGTATCGACGTCGTGATCGCCAACGCCGGCATCGCCAGCTACGGATCGGTGCTTCAGGTCGACCCGGAGGCGTTCCGGCGGGTCCTCGACGTCAACTTGCTCGGTGTCTTCCACACCGTGCGCGCCACGCTGCCGTCGGTGATCGACCGCCATGGCTACGTGCTGATCGTCTCGTCGCTGGCCGCGTTCGCGGCCGCGCCCGGCATGATGCCCTACGACGCATCGAAGGCAGGGGTCGAGCACCTCGCCAACGCGTTGCGCCTGGAGGTCGGCGGGCGGGGGGTCACCGTCGGCTCGGCGCACATGTGCTGGATCGACACCGCACTAGTCCGCGACACCAAGGCCGATCTGCCGTCATTCCAGGAACTGCTGGCCCGGCTGCCCTGGCCGCTGAACAAGACCACCTCGGTGGACGACTGTGCGGCGGCGTTCGTCAAGGGCATCGAGC
>DASZKQ010000106.1:0-7039 GCA_035552835.1 Mycobacterium sp.
TCACCGGGCAAACAGCGAAATCTCGCCGCAACCGGATGCTGCTGATCCTGCTCTACGACACCGCGGCTCGCGTGGGCGAGATCACGGGCTTGACCCTGCAGGATCTGTGCCTGACCGAGCCCGGGCACGTCCTGCTTACCGACAAGGGCAACAAGACCCGCGTCGTGCCGCTCACCGCGAAAACCGTCGAGCACCTGCACGTCTACCTCAATGAGTTCCACCCGACCATCACCAAACTCCCTGCGACCAGGCCTTTGTTCTACAGTCTGCACGGCGGGAGACCAGCAGAACTGTCCGCTGACACGGTCGCCGCCGTGCTCAAGCAAGCCGCCGAATCCGCTCGTGCTCAATGCCTTTCGATCCCGGCGAACATCCACTGCCACCTGCTACGCAAAACCAAGGCGATGGATCTCTACCAGCAGGGGATTCCGCTGCCGATCATCATGCGCCTGCTCGGCCACGCAAACGCTTCCACCACAGCAGCGTTCTATGCCTTTGCGACCCTGGACATGATGCGGCAAGCGATCAACGCCGCCACCCCCGCGATCAACACCCCGGCCACCGAGCCGCTCACCGACGATCAACTCCAAACGCTCTACAGTCTGCGATAACAACGGAACGTTAAGCCGAGAAATCCGCCAACAACCCCCATGAGCGCAGGACATCTCTGCACATCCTCGGCTTAACACAGACCTCGGCATAATCCGTGTTAAGCCGGACCGACCACCGGGTTCGCCGGCAGCGACGAGGAACTGGTCGCGGTGTTGCGCAAATTAGAAGAGGTCGGTACCGACGAAATTCAGCTCATCCCAACCAGCTCCGATCTCGATCAGGTTCACCGGGTGGCCGATTCGGTCAGCGCGATCTAGACAGAGCGCGCTGTATGCGGGCTCCAACAGCGCGTTCGCATCACCGCGGGAGATACTGGGCCAGTGTTTGAGCGCAACGTGTTGGGCGGCCCGCTAGAACCATGCGGCAGCGAGCCGCTCACCGGCTTCTACCGCGACGGCTGCTGTTCGACCGGAGAAGAGGATCTCGGTGTACACACAATTTGCGCCGTGGTGACTGCCGAGTTCCTGGAGCACCAGCGTGCGATAGGAAACGACCTTTCAACGCCGAGGCCACAGCTGCGGTTTCCCGGGCTGGTACCCGGCGACCGTTGGTGTGTGACCGCCGGGAACTGGCTTCTGGCCTACCGCGACGGTCGCGCCGCCCCCGTGGTGCTGGCCTCCACTCACGAGCGCACTCTCGACGTGGTTCCCCTTGAGGCCCTGCGGGTGCACGCCGTCGACGTGCCCGACGATCTGGGCAGCTTGGGAGGGACATCGTGAGATCGATATCTACCGCACAATCAAGCTCCGCAACCCCTTTTGAGATATAGGCTTCCGCCATGGTGCGTGTCGCGATCGTGGGCGGTGGAGCTGCGGGTGTGCTCGCCGCAGTGCATCTGCGTCGGAGCAAACCAGATGCACAGATCACGTTGATCGATGCGTCCGGTCGTCCCGGCACGGGCGCGGCGTACGGCACCAACGACCCGACCCACCTGCTGAACGTTCCTGCGGAGCGCATGTCTGCATGGCCAGACGATCCCGATCACTTCTGCCGTTGGCTCGACGAACGAGCTGTCACTCCGCTCAAGAGCTTCGCACCGCGTCTCGCGTACGGCCGCTACCTAACAGAACAACTCGCGGTCGCCGACGTGCGGATCCAGACTGCCGAGGTTGTCGGGGTGGTGCCGGGCGCGCCCGTGCGCTTAGCGCTGAACGATGGACGTTCGTTATCGGCCGACGCTGTTGTGCTCGCGTCGGGGCGTCCCGAAGGTGGCATGCCCGAATCGTTGGAACGCGCTTTCGCCCCGGTGTTGGCCGCAGGCGCCGACGGCAAGGTGGTGGTGGATCCATGGGCGCCGGGCGCGCTCGCGGGCCTTAGTGGGCGCCGGCCCGCCAGCGTCTTGGTCATTGGTTCGGGACTCACGGGCGCCGATGTCGCGCTGCATCTCATTGCCCGCGGCGCCACGGTCACGCTGCTGTCGCGTAATGGCTCGCTTCCGCGCCGATTCCGCCCTACCGGCGCGCCGACAGAGTTGCCTAACGTCGATGCGCTCGCTGCTGAGGTCTCGCTTGAGCAGTTGCGCGCCGCGCTCGCTGCCGATCTCGCGCACGCTCGCAAAGCCGGTTTGGACTGGCGACAAGTGATCGACGCGTTGCGGCCCCGTACAGCCCGGCTGTGGCGGTCGTTGGGGTGGGAGGACCAGCGCCGGTTTCTGCGCGAGGACTTGCGGCAGTGGGAGGTCCTTCGCCACCGCATGCCGCCCACGCTTGCCGATGCGGTCTATGCCGCGATCGACAATGGCCAACTGATCATCGAGGCGGGCGAGGTCGCCGATGTGTCGCTGTACGGCGATGGCGTTGAACTTGTTGTGACAACGAGGGACCAATCAGTGCGTCGGCGCGGCGACGCGGTGGTTGTCGCTACTGGCGCGGTGTGGGATCGGCGGTCCCTGCAACGCTCCGCGTTCTGGGCGAACCTGTTGGCCACCGGGGTCGCGTCGATGCACCCGTGCGGCATAGGCGTGCGACTCGGTGCGGACGGCTGCCTCATCGACGGGGCCGGGAGAACGGTCCCGGACATCGTGTGTCTGGGCTCGATCCGCCAAGGCGAAGTGTGGGAGACCACTGCGATTCCCGAAATCCGAGCCCAAGCGGCTGCTATCGCGGAGCTGCTCGCCGACGACAAGCGCGACCCTCCGGTGCGGACGCCCAGTCTCATCACGGCTGCGCCGGAATTGACTGGTGCGGCCGCTTCGTATGCCGAGGGTGTGCGTCGCCTGCTCGCCGTCCAAGACGGCGCATCGGTTGCCTTCGCTGCCGCGGTCGCGGAAGATCCGCACCACGCGCGTGCGCACGTCGCGCTCGCGATGATTGCCACCGAACGGCCCGACCGCGCGGGCGGGCCTGACGCGGTCGCCGGCCAGCTTGCCCGAGCGCGCGCGGCGCTTGCACATGGCAGCGACGAAGACCGCAGCCACGTCGAGGCCATCGCGACGTGGTGCGAGAAGGGAAACGCGGCGGGCACCGACGCACTAATCGACCATCTCGAGCGGGTACCGGACGACGCAGTCGCATTGTTGGTGCTCGCGCCGTCGATCGCGTTCGCGGGGGCTGGCGACGCATTGCCGGACGCGTGGCAGTACGTCGAGCAATTCACTGGCGTGCACGGCGAGGCGCCATGGTATCTCGGCTTGCGCGCCTACGGCCGAACGGAGCAGGGCCTCTGGTACGACGCAGCCGACCTGGCTGACGCCGCGCTCGAACTCGATCCAGGCAATGGCAATGCCGCGCATGCGCTTTCGCACGTGCACTACGAGACCGACGCGCATGGGGCCGGGTTGAAATGGCTGACGGACTGGATCCCGAGCGACGGCAGCACGCAGCGTTACCTCCCGCACTTTCAGTGGCACGCCGCGCTGCACGAGCTGGCGATGGGCGACGCTGCTGCCGCGGCGCGTCGGTACGCCGCGTTTCTCGCGCCGCCCCACTCGAAGGACGTGCGCTGTCTCGTGGATGCCGGTTCGCTCGCATGGCGGGCTCGCCTGCATCCTGACTGGGTTACTCCACCTGATCCAATGCCGGTGCTCGCTGAAGCCGGCTCGCTTGCGTATGCGCCGCAAACGCCGTTTATCGCATTCCACGCGCTGCTCGTACTGGCCGCAGCGAATGATCCGGCCGCGATCCGCGCGATCAATGTTCCCGGTGCGACCGATGCGCAAGCAACGACGCTGCGTCTCATCGGCGAAGGTCTTATTGCGTTGACGGCGGGTGAGCCGCGCGCCGCGCTCGACTACCTGCTCGAATCGCTCGCCGGGCTTCCGTCGATTGGCGGTAGTCGTGTGCAACAAGAAGTGATCCTGGAAACGGCGTTGGCCGCGATGCTCCAGCTCGGTGCGCCGGGTCAAGCAGCACGCCTGCTGTCGCGACATCGCGCTGCGCCCGCGCCACAAGTGACCCGCGGCGCGGTGAACTGAGCGAGCGAGCCAGGATAGCGATGCCCCCACGGTTTGCCGTCGCTCGCGGCCGGCGCGATGATCGCACCGTCGGGCATTTATCGCGGCGGTGTGGTCCTACCGGTCGCCACCTCGGCTGAATCCCGACGCGGAATCCCCGGTCAGGTGAAGATCATGTCCCGGGTGCGAATAGCTGCCGGCAGAGTCGCTCAGCCGGGCGTACGCGCTGGCTACCGCGCTGAAGCGGCGCTCGACGGCGATGCGATCGGACTCTTCGGGCACCGACTCGAGGTTTGCGCGCCGGATCATGGCGGCTTCGTCCATCAGTATCCGGGCCTGGTCCGGGTCGGTGGTCTGCGCCATGATCGCTTTAAGTGCTTCGAGTTGGCGCATCAGCAGGGCGGGCATTCCACGGCTGGCCTGGCGGATCTTGTCGAATGACCGCTCTACCAAATTTTGGTAACTGACCGGCTCGCAGATGACCCGGATGGCACCGGTGCGGTCGCGGTACGCCTGTGCCGGCGTCCACACTCGCGCGAGCTTGCACAAGGTGTTGCTGAGCCAGTCCACGCACGTCAGCGCTGTGTATGTGTCGTTGACCGCCGGAGATAGTGCCCGAATGGCGATCTCGACCAGTTGGTCGATGCCGAAGGCGGGATCTTGGGCGAGGGTGCGGATCGGCCCGGTGATCTGTGCGCGTTTCAGGCAGCGGTTAATGCGGTCTGCGGCCTCGGGCGGCCACACGACGGCGAGCTCACTGTCTTCTACCAAGAAGTTCCCCGGACGATAGGGCAAGTGCACCACCGCATCGGCGGCCGACGCAGCGCGAATCAAAATGTCGTAGCGGATGGCCTGCAGGTAGCCACCGCGAGGGGTAGGGATTATCGCGCCTGACGACTCGATCCTGTCGATCAGCGCGGCAATTTCCGCCGGGTCATCTTGCTGATCCGCTGTGGACATCCGGATGTCGGGCCTTCGCACACGCAGGTAGTGCGTTAGATCTTTGGCGATACTTGCGATCACGAAGGGTAGCTGGATCTGGATGGCGATGTGGTGGAGGAAGTAGATGAGCATGGCCAGATCGACCAGCACCAGCAGGAATACGGTCGAGACCGACAGGTGCGGCACGAACACGCCATGCTCTGCAGGGCCGATCGCTAACAGCACCAGCACGCAGTACACGGCTGTCGCCACAAACGTGCCCAGCGTCAGCTGAGTACCGCGATCGCGGATGAAGTTGCGCAGCATCCGGGGCCCGAATTGGGTCGATGCCAGCGTCAAAGTGACGATCGTGACCGAGAAATTGATCCCGATCACCGTCATAATCGCTGCGGCGACCGCGAGGAGAATCTCCCGTGCCGTGTCGGCGCTGCCAGCTTCCACCCACGCGGGCAGTCTGAGGGTGCCGTGGTAGACGGCGCGATCTACTTCCAGGGTGGCCCAAAACAGGGCGATCGACGCGAGCACCTCCAAGGACGGCATCAGCCAGAAGTTGGTTCGCAGCATTTCGCGCCGCCACTGCGACAGCGACATTCCTGAAATCGAGCGCATAATGCCCACGCTAGAGCACGGCACCTTCAGCCAGTGGCGCCGCAAGTGACCCGCGGCGCGGTGAACTGAGCGCGGGAGGTACGCCGAGATCTTCGACACACCGTGCGTTTCATCGTCGAAAGCACGCCGAAGTCCTCCTTTAGGCAGCAAGATGCCGACCATGAAGCACGTGATGACCATGGCGCTGATCGCCACCGCGATGCTGGCCGCCCCAGCAGGGCACGCCGACCCTGATCCGCATAAGCCCGACGTGGGTGCCAACTACTGCCCGGGTGGCGCGGGGGTGGGCGGCCAACCAGGCCAACCCGCCGAGCCCTATTGCGATGGTGTGCCCTATGACGATGGCTCGTATTGGCACGCGATAACGCGCAGCGGGACGAGCGTCACAGTGGTGCAGTGCGTCGTGCCGCAGCCGCCGCCGGGTCCCTTCTCCGGTCTTATGCCGGCGCTTCCGCCCGGGCCGTTACCGGCGCCGCCCGGCGGCTGCAGTAGGGCTGCGCAATGACGTTGGGGCGCTGGTTTTTTGACAGTCTGGGCGAGGCTCACTGACTCAATTGGTATGAGGTGGATATCGAGCTACACGGTGAAAGAGCTTGGGGTGGTGGCTAATTCACCTGGGACGAATTCGACTGTGATGATTCGCATGCGTGTCAAGCTTGATGAGGCCGTGTGGCGGTAGGTCAGCGATGCCAGAGACCGCGATCGATGCCGCCGGCACCTCGACGGTGTCAGTTGCGCTGGGTATGGCCGACGCTCAGTTGGGCGGGCTGGGCGGACTTAGCGCGGTGATTGTGGGTGCCGGTTCCATGGGGGCCTTGTCGGCCAAGCATTTGGTGCGCGCAGGCGTGGTACGCACTCACGTCGTCACCCGGTCGCTCCCGCACGCCCACCGCTTGGCCGACAACTTGTGTGCACAAGGCGTGGACGCCGACGCGCAAGGACTCGAGCACATCTCGACCACGCTGCTGCTGGAATCTGCGGTGGTCGGAGTCCACGGTTGACGTCTTCCTACGCTCGCGAGCGCCACGGCATTCGCCGGTCGCGCTGTCACTGCCGCTGGATGGTCGATGGTCAGGCTTTGGCGTTTTCGCCCGTTGATGGCGGTCATGATCCCTACTCTTGCCGGATGGCGACGTTCGCCCTGGTGCACGGTGCATGGCACGGCGCGTGGTGTTGGGAGCTGGTGACTCCGTCGCTGGAGCGGGCTGGGCATGCCGTGGTCGCGCCGGATTTGCCTTGTGATGACGGGTCGGCGACCACGTTTGACCCGTACGCCGACGTGGTTTGCGCTGCCCTTGATGGGTGCGACGACGACGTCGTGGTCGTGGCTCATTCGTTGGGCGGCGCGGCAGGTACGTTGGTCGCGGCTCGGCGACCGGTGCGGCACGTGGTCTATGTGTGTGCCGTTGTTCCTGACGTCGGACGCAGCCTGGTCGATCAATTTGCGAACGAACCCGACATGGTGAATCCGGACTGGGACAAAGG
>DASZKQ010000107.1:0-3088 GCA_035552835.1 Mycobacterium sp.
CCACCCGACCGGTCAACACCACATGCGGGGTGCCCTCGCCCGGCGCGGTCTTTCGGCGGTCACTGGCGCTGCCGCCGTAGACCGCAACGTCGTCGATCGAGGCGCTGGCGCCGTCGGGCAACCGGATCTCCACCGACCCGAACCTCATGTCCAGCTCAATCACGACGACCGGCCCGGCGAATCGCGCCTTGACCAGGTCCAGCTCGACCGAGCCCATCCGGCGCACCAACGCGAGCCGACTCGGCACGGTCCACTCGCCGTGACGCTTGAGCGACCCGGCCCAGCCACGCAGCTCCACCCGGTCGGCCGCAGATGTGACGATGGCCCCCGGGCCGGGTAGATCACCCACGAGGCTGTCTAGCTCGTTGCGGGTCCGCGCGTAAGACACCTGCGAGGAGCGTTCCTCGAACTCGCTGATGTCGATCAGCCCGAGCGCAACCGCATTGTGCAGCCGGCGCAGCGTGCCGTTGCGGTCGGCATCTGACACCCGCAGTTCGGTCAACTCGTCAGGGCGCGTCATGGCGCTACTAATCTACCGCCACCCAGCGCATGGGCTCCGGCCACGAAGTCATACCTCTCGGACGACAAATCCGCAGGTAATGCACCAGCCGCGTGAATAGCAGCAGCCTACTTGACATTCGACAAATAATCTGTTTTGGCTGCCAAACAGCGTTATGGGCCGACTCCAAACTCAGGGTTCTTCAGATAAACGTTCGAACATTTGGAGCCGGAATCCGGCTTTTCGGTAGTTTTTTCCGGATAGTGGATGCCAGCTGGCACCACCGGTCCGCCGCCATCGATTGCGCTGAACCCTAACGGAGACGGCCCGCTGACCTCCTCCTTTACCCCAAGATGCACCGGCGTGGCTGGCCGCGAGGCGGCCAACGCAACCGTCCAACGCGAGCTCAGAGGTTCGATTCTGCTGCTCGAACGGTGCCTAAGAGCAGCCTTAACGACGGCGAAACTTTGCCTGAGATTTATATTAGAAAAAAGCCTAACTAACGCGGCTTGTTGTTATATGCTGCCCCCAGTCGAGGGCTCTTTACTTGGGGGCAAAGACTCATGTACGAGCCAACGACTGTGGGGCGGCAACCCCACAATCCACATCGAAGTCATACCGAGATTGGAGGCTCGCACATGAGTCGCAAGCATTCTACCGTTTTGGGCGTCGGCACGGCTGTGGCCGGCGCAGCTGTAGCCGCGTTCGTCGGCATGGGCACCGCCCACGCCGACGTGGTGCCCGACGCTGACGGATACTCAGACCTCTACGGGGCCACCGGCACGCCTGGAATCCTTTTCGGGCAAACCACCACCGATACGGCGCTGGACAGCGAACTGTTTTCCCAGAGCCCGGGCAATGCGGCGGCGTTCGACACGGCCGTCGACTTGTTCCAGAGCACGGGCACCGACCACGGGGTCACCCAGCTGATCAACGCGCTGGACCCCAGCGCGTTTCAGGTCCAGTACGACCCCGACATCACCGGCTACCTTACCGGGGCATCCGATCTCCATGGGTACCTGGTTCCCGACGACTTCCTCGGGTACCTCGCCACAGACCTTGACTTCTTCCTGCTGAGCCCGACTGGCCTGGACCCGGCGCTGCTCGGCCCGGTTCTTGACACCCTGCTAGGGTTCCCGACGGCGTGATTTTCAGCATCTGGGTAGTCTGATCGACCCGTTCGCTGACGGGGGGTGGCCGTCTGACCGGCGGGGCTGCACAGGTCCCGCCGGTCAGATCGGCGTTCCCCAATGCATTTTTCTTGGCTACTGAGTAATCCGGTTCCCTGATGGAGGTGGCCGGTGCCCACCAAGACCGGCCGGGTCGGGGGAAGTTCGACAACCTCGGAGGGGTGGGCTGTCTAGCTCAGTCATCAGGACCTTGTCGCCCGGCTACGCCCCCCTGGCCGGGCGACAAGCCCAATTGTGGCTTGTCCCACCAGTCCGTCAGGCCAGATAGTCGGCCGGCAGCAAGTTGAACATGAACTTCGTCATCCGCACCGCGTACTCCGAACTGCCGCCCCCGACGATCAGCGAGGCGAACGCCATATCGCCGCGGTAGCCGGCGAACCAGGCATGTGAGCCGCCGGGAAACTCGGCTTCACCGGTCTTCCCGAACACCGCGCCGCAGTCCGCGATCTCCTTGCCGGTGCCGTTGGTCACCACCAGCCGCATCATCGGGCGCAGACCGTCGATCACCTTCTCGCTAATCGGTGTGGTGTCGCCGGTGATCGTCGTCGACCGCCCCTCAATCAGCTTCGGCACCGGAGTCTTCCCGGCGGCCACCGTGGCTGCGACCAGCGCCATGCCGAACGGGGAGGCCAGCACCTTGCCCTGACCGAAGCCGTCCTCGGTGCGCTCAGCCAAATCGACCGTCGGCGGCACCGAACCGGTGACCGTGCTGACGCCGTCCACCTGGTAGTCCAGACCGATGCCGTACTGGCTTGCCTCCTGGTTCAACCCGCGCGGCGGCATCCGGCTGGCCAATTCGGCGAACGTGGTGTTGCAGGAACTGGCGAATGCCCGCGACATCGGCACCACACCCAAATCGAACCCGCCGTAGTTGGGGATGGTGCGATGCCCGATGTCGATCTCTCCGGGGCAAGCCAAAAGCGTGTTCGGGCTTGCCAAGTCGCGCTCGAGCGCGGCGCCCGCGGTGACCATCTTGAACGTCGACCCCGGCGGGTAGAGGCCGGTGGTGGCAAGCGGGCCGACGGCGTCGGCGGCAGCGTTCTGCGCGACGGCGAGGATTTCCCCAGTCGACGGTTTGATCACCACGATCATCGCCTGGCGACTCTGGTTGTCCACCGCGTGCTGAGCGGCGTTCTGCACGGCGCGGTCCAGGCTGATCGAGATCGACGCGGCCGGCGACGGCTCCACTTCGTGCAACACCGCCACGTCGACAGCGTTCGGGTTGACGCTGACTACCCGCCAGCCCGCCTGGCCGTCGAGTTGGTCGATCACCGCCTTCTTCACCTGACTCATCAGGGCCGGCGCGAAGTGGTAGTCCGTCGGCAGCAGCTCGGCCTGCGGGGTGATCACCACGCCGGGCAGGTTGCCGATCGCGGGGGCGACGTTGTTGTTGTCGTCG
>DASZKQ010000108.1:0-5690 GCA_035552835.1 Mycobacterium sp.
CTCACCGGCACAGGACAATTCGTCGATGTGTCCGCCGTGGAAACCCTCTCGTCGATGATCGGGGACTGCCTGCTCGAACAAAGCCTCACCGGAAAGCGGCTCGGGCCCGACGGCAACAACCACCCCGACATGTGTCCGCACAGCTGCTATCCCGGCTCCGATGGCTCGTGGATCACGGTGGCCGTGGCCAACGACGACGAGTGGCAACGGCTGTGCGACGTGCTCGATGCAACGGCGTTAGCCGCTGACCCCCGGTACGCGACGCTGGCTGACCGACGCGCCCACAGCGAGGCGCTCGATGCCGACCTTGCGCAACTGACCCGAAACCACGATGCCGAGCCTCTGGCACACCGGCTGCGGATGGCTGGAGTGCCGGCGAGCAAGAGCGCCACCGCAGCCGATGTGATCGGCGATCAACAACTCTGGGACCGGGGGCTGTATCGGTTCGTCACCGATCACCGCGAGGGCCAGCGTCCCATCCTGGGACCGTCGTGGCGGATGACCCGGGCGCCGGCCCGGATTGCGCGTGGCGCACCCGATCTGGGTGAGGACACGGAGTACATTCTGCGCGAGATCCTGGGTGCCCGATCAATGACAGGTGGGACATGACTGGGACACTGGAGCACACCGCGGCGCTGGTGACCGGCGCCAGCAGCGGTATCGGCGCGGCAACTGCGAAAGCGCTGGCCACGCAGGGCGCCGCGGTGGCCCTCCTCGCGCGCCGAACCGACCGGCTGACCGAGCTGAAAAACGAAATCGAATCCGCTGGTGGCACAGCACTTGTCGCGCCCGCCGACGTCACCGACGCTGAGCAGGTCGCCTCCGCCGTACAGCGCACCGTCGCAGAACTGGGACGCCTCGACACCCTGGTGAACAACGCCGGGCTGATGCAATCGGGGCCCGCGGCCGAGGCGCCATTGCGCGACTGGGATGACATGGTCGCGGTCAACGTGCAAGGCGTCCTCTACGCCACCCGCGCGGCGCTTCCGCACCTGATCGACGCGGCCGCCGACTCACCACGCGGAGTGGCCGACCTGGTCACCATCAGTTCCACAGGCGGCTGGGTCGCCCGACCCGGTACCGCGGTCTATTCACTCACCAAGTTCGGGGTGAACGCGTTCAGCGAAGGCATCCGACAGGAGTTGCTCGGCAAGAGGGTCCGCGTTGGTGTGGTGGGTCCGGGAACGGTCGACACCGAGATCTTCACCCACCTGCCCGCACCATCGCGCGAGGCCTTCGAAATGCAAACCGCCGACATGGTCAAGTTGCGGCCCGAGGACATCGCCGACGCGGTGCTCTACATGGTCACCCGCGACCGCCGGGTCGCGGTCAACCACATGCTGGTGCGCGCGGCCGAACAGACCTGGTAATTCCAATACACGCCGACCCGCTCCCACCGACGAATACGGGGGATGATTCGATCTGCGGCAGGAGCAATTGCGTGAGAAGGGAAAACGCGATGAATCTCCAGGGAAAGTTCGCCATGGTCACGGGTGGGGGATCAGGCATCGGCCTGGCGATCACCAAGGCGCTACGCTCCGCCGGTTCAGATGTGCTGATCGTCGGCCGCAACGAGACGCGGCTCAACGCCGCACAAGGCGATGATTCGGCCATCCTGACCGTCGCCGCCGACCTGGCCGACCCGGATGATCGTTCCGGGCTCATCGAGCGACTCAGCAGCGGCCGGCCACTCGACATTCTGGTCAATAACGCCGGCAGTATGACCAGAATCGATCTTCACGACCCGAACGCCCACTCCCTTGTCGAACACGACGTCGCGCTCAATTTGGCCGCGCCGGTTCATCTGTCTATCGCCCTACTTCCCGTACTACGGCAGCGTCCCGAGGCCGCCATCGTGAACGTGAGCACCGGACTGGTCTACGCGCCGTTGGCCTTCAACCCCGGCTATTCCACCGCCAAGGCGGGCTTGCACGCCTTCACCCGGTCACTGCGACGGCAGACTCGCCGTGACTCGATCCACGTGCTTGAGGTCTTCCCGCCGATTGTCGACACGGAACTGACCAGAGGCTATGGCGGGCCGAAAATTGGGCCAGAGGCCGTTGGCACCGCCGTCGTCAAGCCGCTAGCGAGTAGCAGGAACGAGCTTCGGGTCGGACGGGCGAAATTTCTGTACTCGATGTCACGGATTGCCCCCAACGGCATCTTCTCGATCATCAACCGCGCGACCGAAAAGCGTGCGCTGGTCACATGAGATCGCGAGTCGTGGGGCTTAAGAATCGAGCCACAACGGGGTAGTGGTCATGACCTCGGCGCCGTCGTCGGTGATGTGGACGGTGTCTCTCCGGAACACCGCCCCGACGTCCTCCTGCCAGACGTAGCCGGTGATCGCCAGCACCATCCCGGCCTCCAGGCGGTCGTGTTCGCCAGCGGCCCAGAGCATCTCGGATACCACCGGCGGGTCGAAGCCCAACCCCAACCCATGCGCAACGGGCATCGGTGGTATCGGTTCATCGGCCGCTTCATAGGCGGTGATCAGCTCGCGAGTCGACGCCCCGGGGCGACAGGCGGCAAGCATTTTGTCGTACAGGGCCTTTGACCGTTCGAACAGCTTGCGGATTGTTCCGTCGGCGCTGTCGCCGGCCGGCCAAGTCCGGCCCACCTCGGCAACATAGCCACCTGCCAGCGCGCCGGCAGCGAATGCGACAAGGTCGCCCGACCGTATTTCGCTTCGGGCACGAGCCCGTCGCCCCGGGTGCTCGCGTGAGGTCACCCATGCGGCGTCCTGGGTGGCCGGTGTGCTCACTCCTCCCGCGGCCATGGCCTGCAGCACGGCCCCGGTTAACGTCTGCTCGGACACCCCTGGCCTCAATTCGCGGACGGCAGCGGCGAGTCCGGCTTCGGCGACGCGAAGCGACTGGCCCATCGCGGCGATTTCATCCGCCGTCTTGATGCGGCGCGCGGCACGCAGGGCCAGCTCTGCATCGACGATTTCGGCATTGGGAAACGCATCGGGCAGCAACGCGGCGAAAGTGGGTGTGATCGCGTCGGTTCCGACGCGGCGCGCCGCTTCGGCGCCGTCGATCTTCTTCAAAACATCAATGAGGGTCATCGGATTCCAGGCCAGCCCGTACAGGTGATCGTGGCCGATCTCTTCGGGGACTCCCTCGTCATCGGTGCTGTTGAGGTAGATGTCTCCGGTGGCGCGCACCATCACACACATCGGACCGAACGGTCGCGTCCCGGCTATCCACAGCTGCGGGGCGCCGGTGACGTAACGAATATTGGCCTGCCGGCCGAGGACCAAGATGTCGAGGTCGTGTGCGTCCATTTGGGCCAGCGCCCGCTCCCGGCGTCCAGTCCGCAAAGCCCAGGTGTCGGGCGAAACATCAGCCGCCATAAGGGGAGTAAGGGTAGTCGGTAATCGGCGTGAAGCCGTTCTCGGCGATAACCACGATCTCCTCACTGCGGTAGCCGCCGGTCCCGTCCTCCCACACCACGGGCTCCAAGACCAGGACCATGCCGGGCGAAAAGACGAAGTTGTCATCGAATTCCTCACCGAGATCCGTGCCGATCATCGGGGGTTCGGCGGGGTAGGTGCCGATGCCGTGGCCCAGGTAGAAGTGTGGCAGCCACGGTTTGTGGCCACCGTTGGCGGCGATCGCCGCGCGCGCGAGATCCCCCGATGTGGCACCGGCTTTGGTCACCGCAAGCACGGCGTCCAGGATGGCTCGCCACTGACGGAATTGATCCTGTTGCCGCGGCGTGGGTTGCTCGCCGACCAACCAGGTGCGGCCGAAGTCTGAGCAGTACCCCGCGTAGGTGATGCTGATG
This sequence comes from Mycobacterium sp., assembly GCA_035552835.1. GTDB lineage: Bacteria > Actinomycetota > Actinomycetes > Mycobacteriales > Mycobacteriaceae > Mycobacterium. The sequence continues at coordinate 3,793 of DASZKQ010000108.1, forward strand.
TCGGTCCACAGCACGTCGCCGGCAGCCAGTTCACGATCACTAGGGAGCAGCGGCAGCGCGAGATCGCCGTGCGTGGTCCACACTCCGGCTTCCCGTGAACTCGGCATCACCTGCCAGATGGCCTCCAGCATGTTGGTGGTAGCGCCCAGCTCGAAAGCGCGACGTACCAGGACCGCTGAAAGATCAATCTGCCGTACGCCCGGAACCAACGCCTGCTGCACATCCACAATGGCTTGTTCGGTGATGCGGGACGCCCTGCGCAGGCAGGAAAGCTCATCCCGGGTCTTGACCAATTGCGCGGCACCAACCACGATCGCCGCATCCGTCGGCGGGCCCGTCGGGAATAGCTTGGGCACCGCGCGGCGCATTGCGCCGGTCAGTTCGTCCACCGCGATGTTCGCTCCCGGGGGGACCAACGCGGCCAGTTCGGCGGCGAAATGCTCTACGCCCTGGTCGAATTCGAGATAAGCGGGGCCGTGAAGGTGGTCGTCGGGCACCGGTGACTCTGCGGACGCGCCGCTGCGGAACGGCATGAACAGATGCGGATGTTCGTCATCGGCCAGCACGACCGCCACCGGGCGTTCCACGTGCGAGAGGCCCGCATCCAAAAGCGGCCAGCTAACACCGGTCGCATACGTGACGTAGCCGTTCATCAAGAGGATCAGTGCGTCGACGCCATGCTCGGCCATTGCCGACCGCAGCCGTGTGCCGGTCTCTGCACGCATACGGTCCCAGTCCGGCTCTTCCGGAATGTCGATGACCGAGCCGCGGGCGGCGAGGGAGGTCGTCATCGGTCAATACGATACCCAGACCGGACCGCCACGGAATAAGGTAAAGCGCGTGAATCCGCTGCAGCGGGTGGCGCGAAACCCGACGGCATACCGCTGGCTGGTCTTGCGAGGGAGAGCGGTCGCCCAAGCCCTCGAATCCCTACTCCGGTTCGCCACAAGTGGGCGACTTGGTGTTCTGGACCTTGCCGGCCTGCCCAACGTCGGATCACTACCTCAGGCCGCAAAACAGGTCTTGCCCGGGCGGCGACGGTGCAGTACGTGCCCGACGGGGATGGGCTGGTGCTGGTTGGCTCCAACTGGGGTCGGGAGCGCCACCCGTCGTGGTCGGCGAATCTCAGTGCGACAGAACGCGTCATCGTTCGCAGACGCAGCCATCGTTTCGTCGCGAAGGTGCGGTTGCTTACTGGAGTGGAACGCGACAAGGCGTGGGCCACGGTCGTCTCGCACTGGCCGAACTATCAGATCGCCCAAGATCACGCCGAGGCGCGTCAGTTCAGACTGTTTCTTCTCACGCCGACCACATAATGTTCGTCGCGAACGGCGCAACGCGCCTCTCAGGGGGCCGTCGAGTCGCTGGCCAGCTGGCGACCGCCGCGCCACAGCAGCAGACCGGGTTGCACGCCGAGCGCGATCGAGATCATCGACACCACCGTCACCGTGATGGCGGCGATGGTGCTGGGCGTTGACCAGCTGCGTGACGCCGACGAGGCCGAGCGAGCCGGGGACCGGCAGCCAGAACCCGGGGGAGCAGCAGCGCTGCCGCCGGCGGGGCGTGAGGCCGCTGCGACATCGCCGCCGCGCACAACGTCAGCGTGAGTCCGCGCCGAATCCGCTTGCGTAACTACCGAACAAAGCATTTACGGAGACTTGGCCGGCGTAGGTGACCAGCAGGGTCAGCAGCAGCCAGGGCAGGAAATCCGTCGATAGTTCCCAGGTGCCATGCGATCGAAGTACACAGCGGGACTCAGGAGGTTGGTCTCCTAAATATCGGCGACGACGGCCTCACCACATTTTGCAGGTAAATTCCTTCCGGGAACTGGTTCAGCTTGACGTGATGCGGTGAGAAGCCGTTATCTTCGAGGTTGCCAAGCCGCGTGGATACGACCT
>DASZKQ010000109.1:0-2618 GCA_035552835.1 Mycobacterium sp.
ACAGCTCGATGCGTAGGCATGCGATTGATGCTAGTGCGCGACAGGGTATTTGGTTGCCCCGTTGGTGTGGTAGTCGACCTGCCAGTGCTTGATGCCGTTGAGCCAGCCCGAACGCAGCCGCTCAGGTTTGCCGATCGATTCCAGATCGGGGATAGCATCGGCGATCGCGTTGAACATCAGGTCGATCGTCATCCGCGCCAAGTTGGCCCCGATGCAGTAATGCGCACCGGTGCCGCCAAATCCCACGTGCGGGTTGGGATCACGCAAGATGTTGAAGGTGAACGGGTCGTCGAAGACTTCCTCGTCGAAATTGGCCGAGCGGTACACCATCACCACCCGCTGGCCCTTTTTGATCTGCACGCCGGACAGCTCGTAGTCCTCCAACGCGGTCCGCTGGAACGACGTGACCGGGGTGGCCCACCGGACGATCTCATCAGCCGCGGTGGCTGGCCGCTCTCTCTTGTACAGCTCCCACTGATCGGGGAAGTCGGTGAACGCCATCATGCCCTGGGTAATGGAGTTGCGGGTGGTCTCGTTGCCGGCCACCGCCAGCAGGATGACGAAGAAGCCGAACTCGTCGTCGGAGAGTTTGTGGCCGTCGATGTCGGCCTCGATCAGCTTGGTCACCAGGTCTTCCCCCGGATTCTGCGCGCGGTCGGCGGCCATCTGCATGCCGTACATGATCAGTTCGACGGAAGCAGTGATGGCATCGTTGTTCGCGAACTCGGGGTCCTGGTCGCCAACCATCTCATTGGACCAGTGAAAGAGTTTCTTGCGGTCTTCCTGCGGCACACCCATCAGCCCGGCGATCGCCTGCAACGGCAGCTCACACGAAATCTGTTCGACGAAATCGCCGGAACCCTCGGCCGACGCGGTGTCGACAATGCGACGCGCACGCTCGGCGAGGTCTTCGCGCAGGCGCTCAATGGCTCGAGGAGTGAACGCGCGCGAAACGATCTTGCGCAGCCGGGTGTGCTGCGGCGCATCCATATTGAGCAGGACGAACTTGCCACGTTCGATCTGCTCGCCCACCGTGCCGTCCTTATAGCGCGGCAGCGCGGTCTTCTGCAGGCTGGAAAAGATATCGCTGCGCAGCGAAACCTCTTTGACGTCCTTGTGCTTCGACACCACCCAGAAACCACCGTCGTCGAACCCACCGACTCCGAGGGGCTGTTCGTTCCACCAGAGCGGTGCGGTTCGACGCATCTCGGCCAGTTCTTCAACTGGGAGGCGCTCGGCGTAGATGTCGGGATCGGTGAAATCGAATCCGGGCGGGATGTTCGGAGTCGGCATTAGGGGGCACTCCTATGAATACGGCTATGAATACGACTTGAAGATGACGCGTTCTGGCCCAGTAAAGCATCGTGACCGCCGAGATGGAACGTGTTCCCGGCGGATTGTCAGGCACAGATTGAAACGTGTTCTCGCGACCGGCTCCGATGAGTTTCGGCTAGCTCGAAGGTCTGGATCTAGTGCCAGGCAAGCAACCAGCGAAGGGATCGGTCATGCGCATCGTTGTCAGCGACTTCATCAGCCTCGACGGTGTGGTGCAGGCGCCCGGAGGTCCGGGCGAGGACACCGACGGTGGATTCCGCCACGGCGGTTGGTCGATGCCGTACTTCGACGCGGACACCATGGGCCCGGCGGTTGACGACGTCATGACCGCAACCGAGGCACTGCTGTTCGGCCGACGCACCTGGCAGACGATGGCCGCCGCCTGGCCGACCCGGGCGGGTGACCCGTTCGCCGACCGGATGAACGAGATCCCCAAGTACGTGGCGTCGCGGACGTTGACCCAGCAGGATCTCACCTGGCCCGGCTCAACCCTGCTGCCCTCCGATGACGCGATCGGGGCGGTGCGCGAGCTGCGGACGCGCGACGGCAAAGCGCTGCAGGTGATGGGCAGCGCATCGCTGGCCGCACAGCTGATCGCACATGGACTTGTCGACGAATACCGCCTGATGATCGAGCCGATCCTGCTCGGCGGCGGCAAGCGGTTATTTCCCGACGACAGCTCGGCCCGTGCGCTCCAGCTCGTTTCGGCGACAACGACCGCTACCGGCGTCCTGATCTGCACTTACCGGCCTGCTGACCGCTGACCGCCCGGCTGGATACCGCCGGGCGAAACAGCCTTGCGGCCCGGGCCGCGCTGGCTATGCTTGCCCCAGGCCGCTGGGGGCGGTGAATGGCCCCCGCAACGTGACACCGAAGGTGGGTCATGATTCGCGAACTTCTCATCGCCGCTGCGATCACGGGTACAGCTGTCAGCTTGGCGCCGGTCGCCGTCGCCGATCCCGGCAACTACGACGGCGACGTGCCGGGGATGAACTACCAGGCGTCGCTCGGCGCGCCGTGCGACAACTATGAGCGGTTCATCTTCGGACGCGGCCCGGGCGGTCAGGCCGAGGCGTGCCACTTCATCATTAACCAGCTCCCGGCCGCGCAGTCGGGGTTCTGGGTGATCACCTACCCGCTCTATGGAGTTCAGCAGGTCGGTGCGCCGTGCCAGAACCCGCGCGGGTCGTCGGCCCAGTCTCCCGACGGCCTTCCGATGCTCTGCACCGAACACGGCTGGCAGGTCGGTCAGTTGACCGGAGGCGGGTTCCCGGTTGGCGGCG
>DASZKQ010000110.1:0-2275 GCA_035552835.1 Mycobacterium sp.
AATCGGTGTTTGCCGATGCTCATCGCCAACCAAAGCGGCTGGGAGCTACGCAATCAGTGCGCGTTCACCGCTACGTGGTTCGGTCAACAAGACGGCGTGGACGTGATGATCGCACCCGATAAGCGCGACACCGGTCAGTTCCTGCCCGCAAGCCATTTCGGTAACGGCATCCTGACCTGGCATCTGCCGATGCTGTTTCGCACTCCGGCGGGCTACAACCTGTTGGTCCGCGGACCGGCAAACTATCCGAAGGACGCCGTGTCTCCGTTAGAGGGCATAGTCGAAACCGACTGGGCAAGCGCGAGTTTCAGCATGAGCTGGAAATTCACCCGCAAACTGATGCCGGTGCGATTCGAGGTCGACGAGCCGATCTGCATGATCGTCCCGCAGCGCCGAGCCGAGCTGGAAGAGTTCGCCCCCGAACTCGGGCACATCGAGTCTGATGAAGATCTCCAGCGCAAGCATGAGTTCTTCCTTCGCTCACGTCACGAGATAGGGCAAGTCCAGAGAGCGGCGAACACCGCCGCGGGAGAGCGAGTGCCGTGGCAAGGCGACTACGCGAGGGGCAGCCATGCCGACGGCGAGGCCGGGGCGCACGATCACCAGACTCGCCGTCATCTTCGTCCATTTGTTCAGCGACAACATGAGCAGCGACAATAGGGCTGCCGGGGTCGGACCTGGTATGTCCGTCCGCCACGGCCCGCACTAACCTGATCCGGGTGAATCTCGAAGGCAATCAGGCCTCCATTCGTGAGGCCTGCGATGCCGGTCTGCTCGCCGGGGCGGTTACCCTCGTGTGGCAGCACGGAGAACTGTTGCAGGTCACCGAGATCGGCTATCGCGACATCGAAGCCAATCTGCCGATGCAGCGCGACACCCTGTTTCGCGTCGCCTCGATGACCAAACCGGTCACGGTCGCCGCGGCGATGAGCCTGGTTGACGAGGGCAAGCTGGCGTTGCGCGACCCGATCGTGCGTTGGCTGCCGGAGTTCGCCGAGATGCGGGTGCTAGACGATCCGAGCGGGCCGCTGGATCGGGCGCATCCGGTGCAGCGGGCGATCCTGGTCGAGGACCTGCTCACCCATACCAGCGGCCTGGGTTACGGATTCTCGGTGACCGGACCGATATCCCGGGCGTACGTTCGACTGCCGTTCGGGCGCGGTCCCGACGATTGGCTCGCCGCGCTTACCGAGCTGCCGCTGGTGCATCAGCCAGGCGAACGGCTGACCTACAGCCACGGCATCGATGTCATCGGCGTGCTGGTGTCCCGGATCGAGGGCAAGCCGTTTCACCAAGTACTCGACGAGCGAATCCTGCAGCCGCTGGGCATGGTTGACACCGGGTTTTTCGTCTCGGTCGAGGGCCGTCGCCGCGCTGCGACGATGTACCGGCTCGACGACAACGACCGGCTGCAACACGACGTGATGGGGCAACCGCACATCTCACCGCCAACGTTCTGCAACGCTGGCGGAGGGCTGTGGTCGACGGCCGACGACTACCTGCGATTCATCGAAATGCTGTTGCGTGACGGAACATTGGATGGTGCTCGGGCGCTCTCACCGGAGTCGGCGCGGCTGATGCGCACCGATCGCCTCACCGATGAGCAGAAGCAGCATTCCTTTCTCGGTGCGCCGTTCTGGATCGGGCGGGGGTTCGGGCTGAACCTGTCGGTAGTCACCGATCCGGCGAAGTCGGCGCCGTTATTCGGGCCGGGTGGCCTTGGGACGTTCAGCTGGCCCGGCGCATACGGGACGTGGTGGCAGGCCGATCCGGCCGCGGACCTGATCCTGCTGTACCTGATTCAGAACTTGCCCACGCTGTCGGGCGACGCCGCCGCCGCGGTCGCGGGCAACACGTCGCGCGCGAAACTGCAAGCGGTGCAACCGAAATTCGTCCACCGGACCTACCGCGCGCTGGGTCTGTAGATGGCCGAATGCCTGCCTGAGCGCATCGCTGGGCCGCGGCTTCTGCTGCGGCCGCCGGTACTCGACGACGCCGGCGCGCTATTCCAAAGAATTGCCCGCGATCGCCAGGTCACCGAATATCTGCTGTGGACACCGCATCCGGACGTAGCGGCAACGCGGCGGGTGATCACCGAACGACTCAACGTCGAGGACCACGCGCGCACCTGGGTCATCGCACTGCCACATAGCGACGAAATCATCGGGATGATCAGTGGCCGGCTGTCGGAGCGGCACTCCGTCGAAATTGGTTACTGCATCGGTCGACGGTGGTGGGGCAAGGGTTTGATGTCCGAAGCGCTCGACATGCTGAT
>DASZKQ010000111.1:0-6270 GCA_035552835.1 Mycobacterium sp.
CTCGCCGACGCTTATCCGCGGCCGTGACCACCGAAGCCGCCGCCGAAGCCGCCGTGGCCACCCCCGAAACCGTGACCCCAGCCACCGCCGCCGTGGCCCCAGCCACCGCCGCCGTGATCGCCGCCCCACGGACTCTCGGGCGGGCCCAGCAGCGGAGGCGCCAAGATTCGCGGAAGGATTGGCGGTATGAGCGGTGGTGGAGCTGGCGCAGGGAGCAACGGAGCGGGAGCCGGCACCCGAACTGGGACGGGCGCCGGAGCGGCCGCGTGGACCGGCGCCGGCGCGGCCACCGGAGCCGGCGCTGGGATAGGCGCAGGTGCGGGCGGCGCTGGCACCACGGCCTTCGGCAACGGCGCCGCAACATGCCTGGGGGCCACCACATTTTGGGCAAGGCTGGGCCGCGAACTGACCGACGGCCGAATACTGAACGCCAGCGACATCACCAGTGCCACAACGCCTACGACAAAAATAATCATCACGCTCATCGCCGCCAAGAACGGCGTGCGACTCGGCTGCCCGAACGCTACCGCGCTGAAGTCGGGGTACATGCCGGTGGTGAAGTCTTCTTCCTCCTCGACATCGGCGTAGGCGTCGGAACCCCCCTGGGTGTAAACCGCCGCTGAGTCGTCAGCAACGGCGCTGTAGGCCAACGCGTCCGCACCCGGCTCGACACCCGCAGCAGCCTCGGCGACGGCCAGATACCCTGGCGCGAGCGCATGCTGGCTCACCGAACCGGTGCCCGGATCCAGCGCGTAGGCCAGCGCAGCGGTCGACGAGGCGAACAGAGGCGCACTCGCCGATGCCAGCGCCGCCCCTCTGGCCAGCGCGATGTCGGGCCGCTCCGGCAGGGTCAGCGGAAGCGACGTCGCCGCCTCCAACGCCGGTTTGATCAGCGGGACGTCGATCCCGGAGCCAACCACCAACAAGCCCTCCGGGCTGTCTTCTAGCTCCTCAGCAGCAGATACCAGCCCGACCAGCCTGGCGACCGCCTGATCGTCGTCGTCGGGCAGCAGCTCACGGTGCACATCAGTGATCGCACCGTCGGTGGTGTCCACCACTGCCAACGTCGCCGAATCAGGCTCGATGTACAGCAACGCGGCGCGCGCGTAACCGGTCGCGCTGCCCACCGACTGAGCCAACGCTGCCGCGGCCAAAAACGCCGAAACCAGCATGACGTTCTCGACCTTGCGGGCTGCCAACGCGTCACGTAAGTCGGCGGCTTGCTGCTGGTCAGTCCATGTCACGCCGGTCGACAACAGCCGGTAGCCAGCCTCGTTGGCGCCTTCGCGAGTGCCCAGAATCGCCGCAACGACCTGATCAGGTGCGCTGAGAGTTGCTGGGTCTTCGTCGTTGGCGACGACGAAGTTTTCCTCATCGACGGTGACGCCGTCGGCGTGTTCCCCTTCAACCAGCACCATGCGGACCGTCGAGGGCGCCATCGACACACCAAGTACGGTCTCCACAACTCCTCCATGTTGTTTGCTAGGTGGCCACGAAAGGCAGGGTTCACCGCATCAACTGGGCTCCCCAACCACAAGATTGATCGCCGGACCGGGGTGCGGCGTTACCACCAACGAAGTTAGCTCGGCTATATGAAGTTCTAGTCAGGGAATGGTCGCCCCCGCTGACCCTTCATACGCCGACGTTACCCCGCCACGGCCATGGCTGCCGAATTAGCGGTGCCCGCCACCTCCGCCGTGGCCACCACCACCGAAGCCGCCGCCTCCGCCAAAACCGCCTCCGCCAAAGCCGCCGGAGCCGCCACCAAAGCCACCGAAGCCGTGGTCACCCCCACCGAAACCGCCGAATCCGTGGTCACCTCCACCAAAGCCGCCCGGAGCTCCGTCACCCCCGTGGTTGCCGCCGAAACCGCCGAATCCGCGGTCAGCACCAGTGCCACCGCCGCCAAAAGGGTTGCCCGACGGCCCTTGCGCTGGCGGCGCGCCGATCGCAGGAGCTTGCGGAGCTGCCAGCCCCGGCATGCCCGGCATCGCCGGTGCGTCCGGCGCATGCAGGCCCGGCACCCCCGGTGCCTCCGGAGCCTGCATGCCCGGCACCCCCGGTGCCTCCGGAGCCTGCATGCCCGGCACGCCGGGTGCCTCCGGGGCCGGCATGTGCACCGGAGCCTCGGGCGCTGGCAGCTGTATCGGAGCTTGGGGTGCCTCGACCTGCACCGGGCCCTGCGGCGCCGGCTGGTGAACTGGCACCGGCTGGTGAACTGGCACCGGCTCATTGATCGGAGGCTGCGGCTGCGGCAGCTGCACCGGAGGCTGGGGTGCCGGGAAATGCCCCGGCGGCGGTGAGCCCGGCAGCTGCCACGGCGGTGAGCCCGGCAGCTGCCACGGCGGCGAACCCGGCAAGTGCCCGGGAGGATGCGACCCCGGCAGGTTCAACGGAAGAGGATTAACCGGCGCCGGCGGAGCCACGTGAATCGGCACGGGCAGCGGGATCACCACAGGCACTCGGGGAGCGACGATCGGCGCCGGCGGCGCGGCCGGAGGCGGCGGGATTACCGGAGCCGCAGCAGGGGGAGCCGGAATCGGAGCGTTCGCCGGTCGCGGCGCCACCACCAGCGCCGGCAGGTGATTGACCTGCGGCGCTGGGGCGCTTGCCGGAGCCGGCGCGGGCGCCGGCGCTTGCGGAGTTGGGACAAGAAGGTTTTGCAGCGGCCTGGGCAGCAGCGCAACAGCACTCGGCCGGATACCGAGTGCTAGCGAGACCTCCAAAGCCAAGACTGCGGCAACACAGGCCACCATCAATACGGTTCCGACGAGTAGAACCGGCCGGCGCTCGTGATGCTCGGTGCTGGCCAGATCCAGGACAGTGGTCTCGGCTTGGGCTTCCTCGTCCGGGTCAGCGCTATAGGCGAGGTCCTCCTCACCCAGCTCGGTGCCCGGCGGAACATCTGGCACCGCAAGGTATCCCGGGGACACCGCGTAGGGATCGATCACGCCGGTGACGGGATCTTGCGCGCATGCCAGGGCAGCGGTCGACGACGCAAACATCGGCGCGCTGGCCGACGCCAGCGCAGCACCCCAAGCCAACGCCGTCTCCGGCTCTTCCGGTGCGCTCACCGGAAGCGACGTCACCGCCTCCAACTGCGGCTTGAGCGCCCCGATGTCCACACCAGAGCCGACGAGGAACAGGTGCTGAGGATGGGGCTCCAGCCCGTCCAAGCCGGCGACCAGCCCGGCCAGCTCCGCAACAGTGTCGACGCTGGAGATGGACTCTTTGTGGACATCGGTGATGGAACCGTCGGCGGAGGCGACGACGGCCAGCGTCGCGGTGTCGGCTTCCACGAACAGCAGGGCGGTGTGCGCGTTGCCGGTAGCGCTGCCCACCATCTGCGCTAGCGCGGCCGCAGCCATAAAGGCCGAGACCAACATGACGTTTTCGATCTTGCGGGTGGCCAAGGCCTCGCGCAGGGTCGCAGCGTCCACTGGGTCGGTCCAGGTCACTCCGGTCGATGCCAGCGCATAGCCGGCTTGTCTGGCCTCTTCGCGACTGCCCAATATCGCCGAGATCACCCGATCGGCGGCGCTCACGGTCGCTGCGCCGTCATCGCAGCTGATATCGAAATTGTCTTGGCCGATAGTGCCGCCGTTGGCGTTTTCGCCTTCCACCAGCACCATACGGACGGCTGTGGGTGCCATCGACATTCCGAGTACGACGTCCATCGCTCCTCCAAAGGCCCCATTAACCCCAACGGTCTAAGCGGAGGAGAGCACCGCATTGGCCGCCCATATGTATAGAGATGGTCGCGAAATGGCCTGTGCGCGGTTACAGCGGAAGTTAAGTAGACCTTATGAAGTTCTGGTACGAGCGAGACGGCGTCGGTCCGCGCTGGCCCTGATATTTCGACCCGGCCCGCGCGCTGCCGTAGGGATGCTCGGCCGGACTGGTCAACCGCAGGATGCACAGCTGACCGATCTTCATCCCCGGCCAGAGCGTGATCGGCAGGTTCGCGACGTTGGAGAGCTCCAGCGTGATGTGACCGCTGAAGCCGGGATCGATGAAGCCGGCGGTCGAGTGGGTCAGCAGCCCCAGGCGCCCCAGCGACGATTTGCCCTCCAGCCGGCCCGCCAAGTCATCGGGCAGCGTGCACAGTTCCAGCGTCGAGCCGAGCACGAACTCACCGGGGTGCAGCACGAACGGTTCGCCGTTGACCGGTTCCACCAGGCTGGTCAACTCGTCTTGTTGCTGCGCGGGGTCGATGTGCGTGTATCGGGTGTTGTTGAACACCCGGAACAGGCTGTCGAGGCGAACGTCCACGCTGGACGGTTGGACCAAGGCGTCGTCGAACGGGTCAATTCCCAACCGGCCGGCGGCGATTTCGGCTCTGAGGTCACGATCGGAGAGCAGCACGCGACGAGCGTATCCGCTCGACTCGGGCTCGCGGAGTTGATGAACGACGCGACCCCGGATGCTAGCCTTCCCAAGCAACCGCGCCGATGTAGTTCAATGGCAGAACATCAGCTTCCCAAGCTGAATACGCGGGTTCGATTCCCGTCATCGGCTCCATATTTTCCCAGGTCAAGGCCATATCTAGCCGGTGAAACCGGCCTCAACCCACAAACTTGTCGCTATCTTGTCGCTCACCGTGCGGACACCGCCCTGGAAACCGTTTGCTGGCACACCCGCCGTCCAAGTCACGCCCATAAAGCGCACAGCAACGCTTTCCAACGCTCATAAGCGCCGCGACACACCTTGCGGCGCAATGGATTTCGAGTCGCAACAGCGTAAAATCGACGCCAAGACTTGCATTGCACCGATAGTGAGGTAGACAGAGATGACAGCACCGACCAACCCACAGCAGGGGATTGCAACTCAATCATCGGCGCTTGTGACGCACACCGCAGATGGAATCGATTTGCAATCGCTCTGGCAGGAGCTTAACGATGCGTTCTCGATTGCCAACGAACACAGAACCGCGATTGCGTCACTGATTTCGTATCCGACGACCGACACGGCTTCCGTTGTCCCTCAGAACATCAATCCGCCAGAATTCGAGCGCGCCAGTGAGCTAGGGGTGCCGAAAGCCGTTGGGGCACCGGCAGACACTCTGCTCATGGGTTATACCGGCTCTTCAATTTTAAAGGGGCAGTTGTGATTTCGCTCTCATAGGGCGTGTCGTTGCATGGGGAGGCCCTTGGCCTTCCGAAGTCTGAAGGTTGCGAAACATTCGGACGGAAGAAGGAGCCAAGGGCCGTGTCTGACGGTACGACATTGTTGTTCGGGCTGCCAGGAGTAGAGGTTGAGCGTGTCGAGCGGCGCGTCGACGGGACCCGGGTGGTGCACGTGGTCACAGCCGACGAAGCCGCGGCGGCGTGCCCAGAGTGTGGGGTGGTGTCCACCTCGGTGAAGGAGCGGGTGAGCACCTCGCCGCACGACATTCTCTATGGTCAGGACAGCATCGTGGTGCGGTGGCACAAGATCCGCTGGCGCTGCTGGGAGGACTACTGCGAGCGGTCCTCGTTCACAGAGGCCATCGCGCAGGTGCCGCCGCGGGCGCGGACCACCGGGCGGTTGCGCGCCCAGATCGGCGCGGCGATCGGCGATGCCGGCCGTGCGGTGTCCGAGGTTGCCGAGGCCCATCAGGTGTCGTGGCCGACCGCGCACCGGGCGTTCGTCGCCCACGCCGAGGCGCTGCTGGCCGAACCCGAGCCTGTCCGGGTGCTCGGTATCGATGAGACCCGCCGCGGCAAGCCGAGATGGGAGCGTTGCGCGGTGACGCAGCGCTGGGTGCGGGTCGACCCGTGGGACACCGGGTTCGTCGATTTGGCCGGCGATCAGGGCCTGCTGGGGCAGCGGGAGGGTCGCACCGGCGCCGCGGTGATCGACTGGCTATCCGAACGCAGCGAGCAGTTCCGCGAGACCGTGGAGTACGTGGCGATCGACCCGGCCGCGGTCTACGCGTCGGCGATCCGCACGCCGGGGTTGTTGCCCAACGCGACGATTGTGGTCGACCATTTTCACCTGGTGAAGTTAGCCAACGACGCGCTGACGAAGGTGCGCCGTCGGGTCACCTGGGATCTGCGGGATCGCCGCGGCCGCAAACTCGACCCGGAGTGGGCCAACCGGCGACGGCTGTTGCGGGCGCGGGAACGCTTGTCGGACAAGAGTTTCGCCAAGATGTGGAACGCCATCGTGGCCGAGGACGACACCGGCCAAATCCTGTCGGCGTGGATCGCCAAGGAGGAGCTGCGCACCCTGCTGTCCACCGTGCGGGTCGGCGGCGATGCGCACTTGACCCGGCATCGGCTACACCGG
>DASZKQ010000112.1:0-8476 GCA_035552835.1 Mycobacterium sp.
TGCTGCTGCACTCCGAGTACCCATTGCTATGCGACATTGTGCTGGCCACACCGCAGACGGTGTTTCAAGACAAGCCGCATTTCGACTTCGGCATCGTGCCCGGTGATGGCGTCAACCTGTTGTGGCCCGAGGTAATCGGCAGCATCCGTGCGCGCTACTTTCTGCTCACACGCCAGATTCTGGACGCGCAAACCGCTCAGGCATGGGGCGCGGTCAACGAGATCGTGCCTGGCGAGCGGCTGCTTGCGCGCGCTCACGAAATCGCCCGCGGCATTACCGAATTGCCGCCGTTGACTAGCAGCTACACCCGCACGGCGCTGACACAGAAGTTGCGCAGAGTCATCGACGAAGGCATCGGTTATGGGCTTGCGCTGGAAGGCATCAGCGCGGCCGATGTTGCTCGCCGCATGCCCGCCCAGGAGTGAGAGATGAGCCGCACGGTGCTGATCAGCGGCGCGAGCAAGGGCATCGGCCGTGCCCTGGCGGAGCGTCTGGCCACGCAAGGTCACAAGGTGATCGGCATCGCCCGAGCAGGCGATACCACCTTTCCGGGTCATCTGCACACCGTTGACCTTTCGGATCGAGACGCGACATCCGCCGCGCTGGAGGATATCTCGTCAACCGACCGGATCGATGCCGTGATCAACAACGTGGGCCTGGTGCGTCCCCAGGCGCTCGAACAGGTCACGCTGGACGCGCTGGACGCGGTTCTCGATGTCAATCTGCGCAGCGCGATCCAACTGACTCAGGCGGCCTTACCGGGGATGCGCGAGCAAGGTTGGGGACGGGTGGTCAATATCGCGAGTCTGGTTGCGCTCGGCGCCGTAGAACGTACCGCGTATGCAGCGGCCAAGGCGGCCCTGATCAGCTGCACCCGCGGCTGGGCGTTGGAGCTAGCGACCACCGGCATCACGGTCAACGCCGTCGCGCCGGGACCCATCGAAACGGCGCTGTTCCGCGAGAACAATCCACCCGGCAGCGAGGGTGAAAGCCGCTACCTCGCAATGGTTCCCATGGGACGGTTCGGTCGCCCCGACGAGATCGCTGCGGCGATCGCATTCTTACTGTCCGACGGCGCATCGTTCATCACCGGACAGACATTGTTTGTCGACGGCGGCGCGTCTATCGGACGGCCACTGGTGTGAGCCCGACTCGGGGGCGCGCGATCGTCATTGGCGCCTCCTTGGCGGGCCTATTCGCCGCCACGCTGTTGCGAAAGGCTGGTTGGCATACGGAGGTGTTCGAGCGCAGCAACGTCGAACTCGTTGGCCGGGGCGCAGGCATCACCACGCATCCGGAGCTGCTGCAGTCGCTGGTGCGCAGTGGCGCGGATCTCGACGATTTGGGCGTGGTCGTGCGTGAGCGCGTCGCGCTCGATGCTGGCGGGCACGTAGTCGACAGGTTGCCTTACGAGCAGATTGTGACCTCGTGGGATCGGCTGCATCAGATCATGCGGGCAACGATCCCTGATGGCACCCATCATCTTGGCTGCAGCCTCACAGCCATCGAACAAGGCCCTGAATCGGTGACGGCAGTGTTCGACAACGGCAGACGCGAAACGGCGGATCTGCTGGTGGGGGCCGACGGATACCGTTCGACGGTCCGCGATTTCTTTGCACCCCAGATCCAACCGACTTATGCGGGGTATGTGATCTGGCGTGGGCTGGCCGAGGAGGCGGACATTCCCCGGGGGGCTCATGACGCAGTGTTCGGGAAGTTCGCGTTCTTCCTGCCTCCCCACAACAAGAACATCGTTTACCCAATTGCCGGAACTAACAACGACCTTCGGCCGGGTCATCGCCGTTCCAACTGGGTCTGGTATCGGCCGGTCGTGGACTCCGACCTGGACGACATGCTCACCGATAGCGATGGTGTGCGCTATGACATGAGCATCCCGCCGCCTAAGGTGCGCGACGACCTCATCGAGCGGTTGAGGGTAGATGCCCGCGGTTTCCTGCCGGCGCCGATGCTCGACATACTGGACTGCATTTCCAAACCGTGGTTTACCCCCATCTATGACCTACTGGTGAATCGCATGGTCTATGACCGCGTCGTGCTGATCGGAGACGCTGCGGCGACGGCCCGACCCCACGTCGGAATGGGCATCGCCAAGGCCGGGACGGACGCCGAAGCATTAGCCGACTCGCTGTCGGAGAACGCAGAGTTGTTCGAGGGCTTAAGGCAGTTCGAACATGCACGCCTTCCTATTGCCGCCCGCGCCGTGCAGCAGGGCCGCGACCTCGGCGCATACATGCTCGAAGAGCACAGCCCCGAAGGCGATACACAAGCCGAGCATTGGCTCGAGTTCCACAGCACCAGCGGCATTCTGAAACACACCGCGTCGTCAGCTTTCCTCCATTGCAACCCCAGCTAGCACGGCGACGTCCTTAGACGAGTCGGGCGTGGCAGGACAGGCACTCGTGGACGAAGATGTCTATCCTGAATACCGGGCGCAGCGGGAAGTTCTCGTCGGATCGCGCCATCGCCGAGTACTGCGACGACATCTGGAAGGTCTGGCCGCTGACCGTCACCATGTGAGCTGTCTACGCGTGGAAACGCTCGCCGCGCAGCGAAAGCTATTCGGCGCTAGCCGATTTCGCGCGCAACAAAGACGGCGATGTAGCCGATCGGGATGCCCGTTCGAGTGGCGATGCATTCCCGCGCCGCGACCTCGACCGTGGACCGACGGCTCGCGTGGGTAACCCCGCCGATCTCGGGGATCCGGATCAGCCACCGGTTAGTCTTGCGAGTGACTTCGATGTCGAAGCACTGACCGACCGTCGGGAAGCTCTTACGATGGGCGACACGTTGGGTACGGCCGCTGCGCAGCGGTCGTATGCGCACGAGCGTGGGCTGAATAGGCATAGAGTTCTATCCTGAGTCGACGACGAACCGGGGCAAGGGTAATCCGACTAGCGGCGAAATACCTAATCGGCTGACGTCGGGTAGTGGATTAGCGACAGGATCTGGAACGTCTGGCTCCCGACCGCGACCATCTGAGAACCGCAAACTGATCGGCGCACAAGGCCTACGATTTCGGCATGCCGATTCTTGGAGACGCAACTGTCGTGGTGGCGCGAGTGACGAGGTCTACGTCCAACGCGCTGCGAGTCCAGCTCGCCACCTCCGACGGCACCGAGTTGGCATGCGCCCGACAAAAAAATGGTCTCGGCGTGTTGCTCGGGGTCAAGAACGGGGGCAAAAGTGACTACACGCTGTCCAGCGCCGCAGGCGATGAACTCCGTATCGCGGTGGCGGGCACCACGACCGTTACAAAGCAGACCACACCCGTGGGAAAAATCGCGCCGGCTGACGGCGCGGCACGGGTGGAAACCGGTGGCGGCACCGTCCTTGCGGTGGTACAGCCGCACACCGGGTCCAAGGCCGACAGCGCCTGGCATCATCGGCTGGTCTCGCCCGCCGGCGACGAACTCGGTGTCCTCACCCTGATGACGATGCACAACGGCTGGAACGGCATCGCCGCAGAGACCACTCAATGGCTACTCAACCAAAATGTCGGCAGCCTGAAAGTACCGTCAGCGGGTGTATTGCTTGAGCTCCACACGCCAGTCGCTCCCGAGGTGGGCGACGTACTGGCCGCGGCGTGCGTTGACTTCTCGGTGTTGCCGCGGGGCTACATCGCATAGTCAGTGGTAGCCGGGCAAATCCGGCACTCCACTGGCGGTCAGCCAACCGCCGCCGTCGACGACCAATGTTGCTCCCGTTACATACGACGCCGCGTCACTGGCCAGGAATAACACCGCTTCGGCAACCTCGGTGGTCGAACCGGAGCGCCTGAGCGGATTCTGAATGGCGCGGTGTTGGTCATCACCGGTGATTCTCTTGACTCCCTCGGTTCCTGACATCGCGCCGGGGGCAACGATATTGACGCGAACCCCGTCCGGCCCCCATTCGATCGCAGAAGCTCGGCTTAGCGCATCAATGCCGGCCTTTGCCGAAACGACGTGCGCTTGCAGCGCCATGCCGCGGTACTGAATCGCGGCGCTGATGTTCACCACGGCGCCACCGTGATCACGCAGCCATAGCTCGTAAGCCGCCTTCGATACGATGAATGTCCCTAAAAGGTCGATGTCGACCACGGCCTTGAACCCGTTAGGGCTGAGGCCGCTGATCGGGACGGGGAAGTTTCCGGCCGCATTATTGACGACGACGTCGAGTTGACCGAACGTTCGCAGCACTTCCTCGACGACTGCCGTCACCTCGTCGTGACGGCGCACGTCACAGACGCTGTAGCAGGCCTCAATTCCCTCTTGCCGCAAGGCCGCAACCGCAGCTTGGAGATTGGCTTCCTTTCGGCTGCAAATGGCGACGCGAGCTCCGTGACTACCCAGCACTCGAGCGATTTCGAGTCCCAGCCCGGTAGCGCCGCCGGTGACTAGTGCCACCTTCCCGTGGAGGAGATCGGCCCGGAACGGACTCTGGCTCATGGTCGCGGCTCCTGTGTTGACGGGATCGGCAGCCTGGCGGATTCGTCGAGGTCGACGTCCAGCGCGTTGAGCATAAGCGCCAGACCCGAGTACCGGTTGATGACCATCAGCACTTCGACAGTGGCCTCCGAACCAAGGGCCTTGTGCACTTGGTCGAACGCTTCGGCCGAGACGCTACGTGTGGTGAGCAGCTCGGTTGTCAGGTGCAGCACCACGAGTTCGACCGGGTCGAAATGGGCTTCTAGTCGGGCAGATTCGGAGGTAAGGGCGTTGATCTCGTCTCCGCTGACTCCAGCTGTCCGCGCCACGTCGCGATGCTGGCCGAGCTCGTAGGGGCAGTCCACCAGATAGGCGGTGCGCAGCACGACAAGTTCGCGCAGCCTGACAGGCAGCACCTTACTGGTCAGGGCAGCCTGTCCGGCCAGCATCCAGCCGGTGAATACCTTCTCGGCGTTGGCCAAAGCACGGTAGACGTTGAGATTGCCCCGCTTCAGGGTCAATTCGCGGGCCTGCTCGGTCATCGCTTCCGGCTGACGATAGGCGATTCGCGTCATTTGGTTTCTCCTGTCAGGGCTGGAACCTGGCTTTAGCGTCAACGTCGAGGTCGGCGGCGTTGAGCACCAACGCCAGCCCGTAGTAGCAGCTGACGATCATCAGCAGTTCAGTGAGCGCTTCGTCGCCGAAAACGGCCTGGGCTGTGGCGAAGGACTCGTCGCGCAATCGGTGGGTGCTGCACAACTCGGTGACGACGTCGAGCGCGGTGCGTTCGGCGTGGCTGAAGCCGGCCGCGTCGATCTCGTCCGTGTCGACGATGGCGTCAATCTGTTCGTTGGTCAGACCGGCGCCGCGAGCGATCCCTACATGCTGGCTGAGCTCGTAACGTGAGCCCTGCAAATGGGCCACCCGCAGGATGATCACCTCCCGCATTCGCAGGCTGAAGGTGGGGCTGTCGAACAACTCGTCGACCATCTGCGACCATCCGACGAATACATGCGGGGCGTTGGCGAGCAGTCGAAACACGTTTAGATCGCCGCGGCGCGCCATGAACTGCCGGATCGGTTCGGGTTGCTGATCGATGCTGGCGAGGGGTATCCGCGACATTGGCCTAACCCCTGTCCGCGGCGAGGGTGAAGGTCCAGTCCAGGGTCACGAAGGGCCCCTCGACCGTCGTCCCGTCTGGGGCGACTCCGGGCTCGTGGCGCACGTAGTCCGCCTGCAGCGATTCCACATCCGAGAAGACCGCGTCGCGGCCGATGTACGGATCGTCTCCGTCAAACAGCTGCGTGATCAGCGGTTGGTAGCCGTCGGCGTGGAACCAGAAGTGCACATGCTGGGGGCGCATCACCGATCGGTTTGCGGCGCGCATGATTTCCCCGCAGGGGCCGTCGGTGGGCATCGGGTAATAGCGGGGTTTGATGGACCGGTACCAAAAGCGTCCGTCATCGTCGGTGGTCAGCAGTGCTCGCATGGCGAACTCGTCGTGCAGCTTCTCGGTCTGCTGAACGTCGTAGAAACCTTCACCATCGCTGTGCCAGGTGTCCACGTGAGCGCCGGCGATCGGCCTGCCCTGCTCATCGACAACCCGGCCGGTGACGAACATCGGTGTACCCGCCACGCCGTCGGAGATGTCGTCCCCGTTGTCGGCGGTCGGACGGCCCTCGACGTAAAACGGGCCAAGCAGAGCCGAGTCGGTGACCGAAGAGCCGACGTGCTGGTTGATCCTGTCCAGCAGCACGCTCAACCCCAGAATGTCGGATAGCAACATCACCTCCTGGCGGGTCGGGCTGGAGATTTTGCCCACTCGCTCAAGGAAGTCCATGGCGGTGAACCATTCCTCAACGGTCAGCTGCACCTCGCGCGCGAAATCATGCAGGTGCTGCACCAGACTGACGAACAGCTGCCGGAAGCGCTCGTCGGTAGACGTGTCAAAGGTCCGCTGCACTGCCTCGGTAATTGTTTGTTCGGTCAGATTGGTCGACATTGCCTTGCCTCTCTTTGTCAGGGCCGGATCACGACACGACCGGCTATGTGGTCGGCGACGGCCCGGTAGGCCGCGGCTGCGTCGTCGAGCGAATAGGTGGCGGTGATGGGAAGTGGCCGAAACTCCCCGGACTCGAAGTAGGGCGCCATCTCCTGAAGCCGCCGCGCGGAGTCGACGACTGTGAGCTTTGTGCTGTCCGTGCCGAAGATTCGAGTTTCGTTGCGGTACAGGTCCAGCAGATCGATTTCGACGGCGCGCGAGCCGACGACGCTGATCACCACGAGCCTGCCCCGCTGAGCCAGCGCGGCCAAAGCGGCCGACGTCGTTACTCCACCCACGGCGTCATACACCACGTCAACGCCGCTGCCGCCGGTGAGTCGCTTGATCTCGGCGCCGACGTCTGCCGCCGGGTCGAAGGCGATGAAGTCGTCAATGACGGCCGCGGCGGCGGTGTCCGGAGCGGGCCGGCGACGGTCCACGCCAATCACTTTGGCGCCCCGCGCGCGGGCGATTTGTGCCACCGCTCCTCCCACCCCACCGGAGACCCCGAAGATAGCGATGGTTTCGCCCGCCGCGAGCTGTGCAGTCTCTACCGCCCCGTACCAAGCCACGACGAAGTTGACCCCGACCGTGGAGGCCTCGTCGAAGCTGAGCCGTTCGGGTTTGCGGACCAACGCTTCCACCGGTACCGACATCAACTGGGCGTGCGACCCGTCTCGGGTGAAGCCGGTGTCTCCCCCGGTGCCCCACACCGCGGCTCCTTGCCACTCGGGCGGTCCGCTGATGACGACGCCGGCGAAGTCCCGCCCAGGTGTCCGTGGCAATATCGTCCAGTTCATGCCGCCGGCAACGTTTTTCACGTCAGACGGATTTACCGACGCCGCTTCGACTCGAATCACCGCTTCTTGTGCCGTCCCGGTCGGATCTGGCAGGTCCGTCACGTGCAAAACACCGGGGTCACCGAACTCGGTGAAACGCAAGGCCCGCATGAGTCTGTTCCTCCTGTGAGCTGATGGTTTTGTCGGACCCTGATCCGCCACGTCGGCTGACGCGGACTGCATCAGTTAGTTCAGTTCACCGCGTTCGCGTAGCGCATTGACCAACTGCACCCGCGACTGGACTCCAAGCTTTGAATATGCCGAACGAAGGTGGGTACCAACAGTATTCACCGATATCCCCAGCGTCTTGGCAGCGGATTTGTCGGTGTGCCCGTCGGCGATCAAATACACCACTCGCCGTTCACCCTCGGTAAGCGACTCAGGCTCCGACCCGTTGTAATCGCTGACCCACTTTGCGCGCCGGACGCCCGCTTGCCTCATGACGCGCTGAACCGTTGCCCGGCGTGCAAAGGCACCAATGCGGTCGTAGTCGTCCCAGGCGGCGTCGAGTTGGTGCAGCGCAGCTTCGCGTTTGCCAGCGTCCAGCAGCAAGGTGCCGTAGCCTTCTACTCCGGCGGCCAGCAATACCCGTCGTGGACTGTGCTGTAAGAGTCTCACCGACTCGTCCACCATGGCCAAGTCGCGGTTGAACAGCCCGCGCATGTTCAGTGCCAACCCGGTCAACGTGGCGACATCAGGGTTGCGTCCCGCGGCCTCTTCAGCAATCTCAACGGCGTGCTCAGTGAACTCCACTGCCCCGCATGCCATTCCGACCTCAAAGAGGATCGTCATCCAGCAGGGCCACCACGCCCAGTAGCTGCGTGATTGGTGCGGCGCCGTGAGCAGCCCCGACAAGATTTGGCGGCTACCGTCGAGGTCACCCCGCAGTGCAGTCAACCAGCCCTGGGTGAATGTCACGCCGGGGTGCCCGTTGGGCTGTTCGCGGGTGAGCTCGAAAGCCAGCCCCAGTCGTTGCGCGGCCAACGCCGCCTCGCCGCGCAGCAACGCGACGTAAGCGCGTATCAAGATGCCCTCCACGACGTGCACCGTGGTGCCTATTACCTGCCCGAGTTCAACAACGGCCGCGGCGACTTGATCGGCCTCGCGTAGTTGGCCGAGGTTGTAGTGCTGTTTGGCTTGGGCGAACAGCAGGTCGGGACGCAGCGACT
>DASZKQ010000113.1:0-6840 GCA_035552835.1 Mycobacterium sp.
CCCGGCTTCGCTGTTGACCCGACGGTTTTTGCTCCGACATTGATGGAGGCGAAGATGCGTGGCGGAGGTTTAATCGGTGCGATTGTGGTGGTCTGGTTGGTGATCGGCGTGATAGCCGCATTCCAGCGAGGCTACCTGAAAAACACCGACCAAAATTGTGCCTCTTTAGGCACGATCGCAGTCACTGTGCTTGTCGGTCCCCTGAACTACGCGGGTGTCAACCCAAAGGTGGCCGATTGTCATTTGCCGCAACCCAGTTCGATGCCTGCGATGGACATCGACCAGCTGATCGGAATGGAGGCGTCATGATTGCCTTGGGCCTCGTCTTGCTGATAGTGGGATATGTCCTCAAGGTGTATGTCCTGGAAACGATCGGCATCATCTTGCTGGTGATCGGTGCAGTGCTATGGGTTCTGGGGTCGGTCGGTCGGCCGGTCGCCGGCAGGCGCTACTGGTACTGACGCGACTCAGCGGAAAA
Organism: Mycobacterium sp.; assembly: GCA_035552835.1. GTDB lineage: Bacteria > Actinomycetota > Actinomycetes > Mycobacteriales > Mycobacteriaceae > Mycobacterium. The sequence goes on from DASZKQ010000113.1 coordinate 479, forward strand.
CCCTCACCGAAACATCTGAAAAGGAGTCGTCATGATTATTCTCGGAATCATCTTGCTCGTCGTCGGTTATGTGCTGCCACTGCCACTGCTGATTACCATCGGCTGGATTCTGGTGGTCATTGGTGCGGTCCTGTGGATCCTTGGCGCGGTCGGCCGCCCAGTCGGCGGTCGACGAGTTTGGTTCTGATCCCAAAGCTGCAGCCTGGTCGGCTCACAGCCGACACATAGGTTTGGCACAGCAGCCCCTCATCGAGCTGGGCATACTTTAAAGCTGTGAGCCAACCCCACGCCCCGGTCGAGCGTGTCGTTATGCGTCGCGCCGACGGGAACCCGATCAACGTGCTGGTGGTCGATGACGAAGCCGTCCTCGCCGAGATGGTGTCGATGGCGCTGCGCTACGAAGGCTGGAACATCGCGACCGCCGGCGACGGAGCATCGGCGATGGAATCCGCCCGGACGCAGCGGCCCGACGTGGTCGTCCTCGACGTGATGTTGCCCGACATGAGCGGGCTCGATGTTTTGCGCAAACTGCGCGAACAAAATCCGCACCTGCCGGTGCTGCTGCTGACGGCAAAGGATGCGGTGGAAGATCGCATCGCCGGCCTGACTGCCGGTGGCGACGACTACGTCACCAAACCGTTCAGCCTCGAAGAGGTGGTGTTGCGGCTGCGCGCACTGCTGCGGCGCACCGGGGTGACAACGGAGGACAGTGGTGCGCAGCTTGTCGTCGGGGACCTGGTGCTCAACGAGGACAGCCACGAGGTGACCCGTGCCGGCGAGCCGATCTCGTTGACGTCCACCGAGTTCGAGTTGCTGAGATTCATGATGCGCAACTCCAAGCGGGTACTGAGCAAGGCGCAGATCTTGGACCGGGTGTGGAGTTACGACTTCGGCGGCCGGTCGAACATCGTCGAGCTGTACATCTCGTATCTGCGCAAGAAAATCGACAACGGGCGCGAGCCCATGATCCACACGCTGCGCGGAGCAGGCTACGTACTCAAACCGGCCCGCTAGCCATGGGACGGGCTTGGTCGCTGCGGCTACGGCTGTTGATCGGGCAGGTCGTGGTGCTCGCCATCGTGTGCGTTGGAATCGGCGCGGTGACCGAGCTCGCGTTGTACCGATATCTGGTGGGACAGCTCGACACCGAGCTGCACGACGCCTCGCATCGCTCGGTGCGGATATTCGCTGAGCCACCCTCTGCGCCGTGGCGGCATCACCTACGGCCATTTCCGCGACCCGGCCCGGGCCCGGTCTTCCTCGACGCGCCCGCTCAGCCGGTCGGGATGGTCGCCGCTGTACTCGGCAAGGATGAGGCGATCGAGGCCGGATATCTGACCGCCGCCGGCGGCCGTGCCGCGTTGAGCGACGCAGCCAAGGCCCAGCTGATCGCGATCCCGATCAATCGCACGCCGGTAACCCGAGATATCAACGGGCTGGGCCGGTATCGTGTCATTGCCGCACCGGCCCGGCGCAGCGGTGACATCATCATCACCGGCCTGTCGATGTCCAATGTCGACGCCACGATGATCCGGGTCCTGCTGATCTTCGCGGTGGTCACCGTGATCGCCGTAGCGGCCGCGACCACCGCGGGCATCGTGATCATCCGGCGCGCGCTGGCGCCGCTGCGCCGCGTCGTGCAGACCGCCGGCGAGGTCGTCGATCTGCCGCTGGACCGCGGCGAAGTCGCGCTGCCGGTGCGCGTGCTCGAGCAGGACGCCAACCCGCGCACTGAGGTAGGGCAGCTCGGGTCGGCGGTGAACCGGATGCTCGCCCACATCGCGGCCGCATTGTCGACGCGGCAGGCCAGCGAGACCCGGGTACGCCAGTTCGTCGCCGACGCCAGTCACGAACTACGCACCCCGCTGGCCGCGATCCGCGGTTACACCGAGTTGGCGCAACGAATGCGCGACGACAGCGATGCGGTGGCCCATGCGATGAAACGCGTGCAATCCGAAACCGAGCGGATGACCCACCTCGTCGAGGACCTGCTGCTGCTCGCCCGCTTGGACTCCGGGCGACCACTGGAACGCGAATCGGTGGATTTGTCCCGGGTGGCTGTCGACGCGGTCAGCGATGCGCACGTCGCCGGGCCGGATCACCAGTGGGAGCTCGACTTGCCCGAAGAGCCGGTGACGGTCTGCGGCGATGCCGCCCGGTTGCATCAGGCGGTGACCAACCTGTTGGCCAACGCGCGCGTGCACACCGGCGCGGGAACCGTCGTGACCACCCGATTGGCCTCCGACGCGACGCATGCCGTGCTGAGCGTGGTCGACAACGGGCCGGGAATCCCCGAGCAGTTGAAGTCGGAGGTGTTCGAGCGGTTCGCCCGTGGTGACACCTCCCGATCCCGTAAGGGCGGCAGCACCGGCCTGGGCCTGGCGATCGTCTCGGCGGTGGTCAAAGCCCATCACGGCACGATCATGTTGGATAGCACGGCGGGCCGGACCGACTTCACGGTGCGATTGCCGTTGACCGCCGACGCGTAGCGCACTAAACCCGCTGACGGGCAGTTTGGCGATTCACAGCGCGGACATAACCTCGGCAAACTCGAAACCCAGGCCCGCGCAACAGCATTAATCCTATGACCACCGTCGAACTGCCGGGCACGGCCGACGACGATCTCGCAGACGTCTCGCCGATGACAATTCCTGCGCCGGTGGCATATTCGCGGCGGCCGCGCTGGATACGGCCCGCGCTGTGGGCGCTGCTGGGCGCGACGGCATTGCTCTACCTGTGGGACCTGGGCGCATCGGGCTACGCCAACGAGTTCTACGCCGCCTCGGTACAGGCCGGCACGCAGAGTTGGAAGGCGTTGCTGTTCGCTTCGCTGGATCCTGGCAACGCGATCACCGTAAATCAACCACCCGCAGCGATATGGGTGATGGGCTTATCGGCGCGGCTGTTCGGCTTTGGTGCCTGGGCGATGCTGGTTCCCCAGGCCCTCATGGGCGTTGGGTCGGTGGCACTGCTCTACGGCGCAGTACGGCGCGCCAGCGGGCCGATCGCCGGTCTGCTAGCCGGAGCGCTATTGGCGCTAACACCAGTGGCGGCCTTGATGTTTCGGTACAACAACCCGGATGCGCTGTTAGTGCTGCTGCTGGTCGCCGCTGCCTACTGCACCATTCGCGCGCTCGATTCATCGTCGGGCAGGTGGCTTGCGCTGGCAGGTGCCGCAATGGGATTCGCCTTCCTCAGCAAGATGACGGATGCCTTTGTCGTGATACCGGCGATCGGGCTGGTGGTACTGGTCGCCGCGCCCGGCAGCCTGCACACAAGGATCCGCAACCTGTTGATAGGTCTGGCGACGACAGTCGCTTCGGCCGGCTGGTTCGTTGCGCTGGTAGCGATTTGGCCCGCGGATTCGCGGCCCTATATCGGTGGGTCCACCGACAACAGCCTGCTGCAGCTGGCGCTGGCCTACCACGGTATGGGCCGGGGCGGAGCACCCTCGTGGCTGCTGCCCGCCGCCCTGATCGGCCTGATCGCGATGCTGTGGTTCACCCGGTCCGCGCCGCGGACGAGCCCGATGCGCGCCAGCTTGTTGTTCTGGGGCGTCTGGATGTTGGTGGCAGGACTGGTTTTCAGCTACAACCTGGTGATGGCGCCTGCTGTCGCTGCGGTTACGGCCATCGCCACTCGCGAGCTCTGGCGCGGTAGGCAGTTCGCATCGTCGCGGGCAACCCTGGCCCTGATGCTGGTGGCCAACGCCTGCTGGGACTTCGTCCTGCTCGACCGCACCCCAGACTGGCCGCCGCGGGTGCGGTGGATGGTGCTGCTCGGAGCCGTCGTCGTAGCTTCCGTGCTGCTGATCAAGCGCGATCAAGTCGGCCGGGGCATCGTGGTCGCGTGCGCCGCCGGGTTGCTGTTCGGGTTGGGCGGCACCGCGGCCTCCACGATCCACGCGGTGGCGGTGTATCACGGCGGCCCGGGCGCCGATGCCGGCGATAACCGAGCGCTCGACGCTCTGCTGGTTGGAGCCGATAACCGTTGGGCGGCAGCAACTGTCGGCTCACACACTGCAGACCGCCTGGAGCTGACCACTGGCAAGTCGGTGATGGCGGTTGGCGGCGTCAGCGGCAGGGACAACTCACCGACTGCTGTGCAGTTCCAGCGCTACATCGCCGACGGCCAGATCCGTTACTTCATCCGCGACGACGGCGCCGGCACCGGCGCGGCCGATCAGATCACCAGATGGGTGGCCGCGAACTTCGTCCCCCAGCAGGTTGGCGACGTGACTGTTTACGACCTCGCCCGCTGACCGGCGCGGGCGCACGCAACGACGGCGACGTCTTGGGGAGCGTCGCCGTCGTCTGCGTGTGGTTACTTCAGGACCAGAGTCCTAGGGGCAGGTGACGTCAATCTCGAAGGGCTTGTTCACCGGTTGCATCGGGTTGGACATTTCCACCCCGGTCGCGGTCCCGGAGACCTTGTATTTGCTGCCGTCCTTGGTGGCGCTGGCGTTGCCCTGCCCGGTGCCCGGGGTGTAGCCAAGCGTGACCCCGTTGACGTTGCCGAGTCCGACCGACTTCACCGCGGGCGGGTTGGCGTCAGTGAGCACGGCGCCAATGCCGGTGGACGCCCCACCGACGGCGATGTTGACGTTGCCGCCCATCGTGGTGCAGGCGACGGTGCCGCCGACGTTCTGGTCTTTGCCGTCGATGGTGACCTTCGCGGCTGCGGATGCGCCGCCCGGGCCGGTTACCGCAGCGCTGCTTTGGCTCGACGACGACCCGGAGCTGCTCGTTGATGACTTTTTGCTCGAACATCCGGACAGACCTACGACCACGATCGCCGTCGCTGCCGCAGCGACCGTAATTGAACGCTTCACACGTGCTCCTTTGCCGTTGTGGCGGTCCACAGGTACTTCACAGACCGTTTCGGCAGTATGCAGCGTTACCGAACGCTCGGTATCGGATTGGCCAAAAATTCTCTTCCAGCGCGGCTGGATCGGTGAGAGTGTCGGAGCGTGAATGAGAAGCCTCCGACCCCTGTTATCGCACCGTTTGAGGACACAACGGATTTTGCCGACGCTGACCGCGGATTCATTGCTGCGTTGACGCCCTGCGTCGTCAAAGCCGTCGACGGACGGGTGATGTGGGACAACGACGCGTATTCGTTCATCACCGGTGAGGCGCCGCCATCAGTGCACCCCAGTCTGTGGCGGCAGTGCATGCTGACCGCTAAACAAGGCCTCTACGAGGTGGTGCCGGGTATCTACCAGGTCCGCGGCTTGGATATCTCCAACATCAGCTTCGTCGAGGGCGACACCGGTCTGATCGTCATCGACCCGCTGGTCTCCACTGAGGTGGCGGCCGCGGCGCTGCAGCTCTACCGCGCCCACCGCGGTGACCGGCCCATCGTCGCGGTGATCTACACCCACAGCCATGTTGATCATTTCGGCGGCGTGCTAGGCGTCACCTCGCAAGCGGACGTGGACGCCGGAAGGGTGGCGGTGCTGGCCCCCGAAGGATTCACGGCGCACGCCGTGCAGGAGAACGTCTACGCCGGAACGGCCATGGCGCGTCGCGCCACGTATATGTACGGCAGCCGGCTGGCGAGCGGCCCGCGGGGACACGTCGGTTGCGGCCTGGGCCAGGGGCCATCGCTCGGCGAGGTTGCCCTGATCGTCCCGACCGTCGACATTCGGACCACGGGTGAAACCCGCACCATTGACGGGGTGGAGATCGAATTCCAGATGGCACCGGGAACCGAAGCCCCGGCCGAAATGCACTTCTACTTCCCGCGATTCCGCGCACTGTGCATGGCCGAGAATGCCACGCATAACCTGCACAACCTGTTGACGCTTCGCGGCGCGCTGGTTCGTGACCCGCACGCTTGGTCGGGCTATCTCACCGAGGCGATCGACAAGTTCGCCGACCGCACCGACATCGTATTCGCGTCGCACCACTGGCCAACCTGGGGACAGGAGCGCGTCGTCGAGTTTCTGTCGTTGCAGCGCGACCTGTACGCCTATTTGCATGACCAGACGCTGCGGCTGCTCAACCAAGGTCACACCGGTGCCGAGATCGCCGAAATGCTGCAGATGCCACCGGCATTGGACAAGGCGTGGCACACCCGCGGGTATTACGGCTCGGTCAGTCACAACATCAAGGCGATCTACCAGCGCTACATGGGCTGGTTCGATGGCAACCCGGCGCGACTGTGGCCGCACCCGCCAGAGGCACTGGCCACCCGGTATGTCGATGCGATGGGCGGAGTCGACCGCGTTGTCGAACTGGCACAGCAGGCCTTCGACTCCGGTGACCTCCGTTGGGCTGCAACGCTGCTCGATCACGCGGTGTTCGCCGACGATACGGATGCCGCGGCCCGCGCGCTGCTCGCGGACACCTTCGAGCGGT
>DASZKQ010000114.1:0-1703 GCA_035552835.1 Mycobacterium sp.
ATCCCCGTCGTGTCGCCGAATCCGACCTCGCTGGCGCCCGCGGCCGCAAACTGCTCGGCGATGTCGAGCACCCGCTTCATCGGCACCTTGCCCTCGAACGGACAGCCGTAGGACGTGGCGATGACGGCGGCGCAGCGCAGATCCTCGGCGACAATGCGTTTGGCGATGACTTCGTTGTCGGCCATGGACTCGGCGATGCTTCGGTTCACGTTCTTTTTGTTATGCGTTTCCGACGCGCTGACGAAAATCGCAACCTCGGAGAACGTTTCGCGCACCTTGAGCGCATTGTCGAGTCCTTTGCTGTTGGGTACCAACACCATCAGCGACACGTGCTCGGGCACGTCGATGCCGTGCAGCACCTCGACTCCGTCCGACAGCTGAGGGATGACGTCGGGACGGACGAAACTGGCCACCTCGATGCGGCGCAGGCCGGTCCGGGCCAGCTTGTTGATCAGATCGATCTTGTCGGTCGTGGCGATGGTCTCCGGCTCGTTCTGGAATCCGTCGCGGGGGCCGACCTCGCGGATATCGACGTGCGTAGGCAATCCGCTCACAGTGTGCTCCTTTCGCGGTCGAGCTCATCGCGGAACTGGGGCGCGGCTATTGCGACCATTCGTTCCGCTCGTTGCCTTAGGCTGCAGCCGCGCAGATGCGCGACGCCGTATTCGGTGACGACGGTGTCGACGTCGGAGCGCGCGGTGGTGACCACCCCGGCGTCGAGCGACGCCTTGATCGTGGACTGACCACCCGATGTGGCCCGCAACGCGATAATCGACCGTTTGCCAGTCAGCGCGGCAGCCCGGGTGAAGTCCACCTGACCGCCGACGGCGCCGACATATACGCCGCGGCTGACCTCGGCGCCCACCTGCCCGGTCAGGTCGACTTCCACGGCGAAGTTCACCGACACCAGTGAGTGCAGCTGCGAAAGCACTTGCGGGCTATGGGTGTAGCTGGTCGGCAAGAACCTGGCGGGCAGCTCGGAGACCCGGTGGTACAGCTCGGCCGAACCGAGCGCGGTGCCGGCGACGATCAGCCCGGGGTCGATCTCCTTCCGGCTGCCGGTCACCACACCTTTGTCGACGAGCCGCATCAGTCCGTCGGTGACCATGCCCGTGTGAAATCCCAAGTCCTCGTGCTCGGCCAGCGCATCGAGCACCGCGGCGCCCAGCGAGCCGACTCCCAACTGCACGGTGTCGCCGTCGTCGACGAGTTCGGCGACGTGGGCGGCGATGCGCTGCTCGGTAGCACCCGGCGCGCGGGTCGGATCTTCGGCCAGTGGGCGGTCGGTGGTGATGGTCGCCGCGAACCGGTTGAGCGGAATCCGTTGGGTGCCAACCGTGGCCGGCATTCTTTCGTTGATCTCGGCGATGAGCACCGGCGTGTGCAGCATTGCATCGGCGACGTAGTCGACACCGATGCCCAAAGAGCACGTCCCGTTTTCGTCGGGCGGGGACACCTGCAACAGCCCGACGTCACACGGCAGCCGGCGCTCGGCGAACATCCGCGGTAGCGCCGAATAGTGGCACGGCACCACGTCGAGGCGTCCGGACCGGCTCAGTTCACGAAGCTCGCCGAGCCCGCCATAGGAGACCATTGACATCCGGCCGGGTATCGTGACGGCGAGCTGGTCGTTCCAGCTCAGCCCGGTGAAAGTCCGTATCGGACCGATCCGGGGATTCTGCAGGATCAGCGCGTCGACGAGC
>DASZKQ010000115.1:0-1554 GCA_035552835.1 Mycobacterium sp.
TCAGGTGGAAGTCCATCCCTACTTTGTTAATGAACGGGTCCGCTCGTACGGGAAAGAGCACGGCATCGCGATCGAGGCGTGGTCGCCGATCGCTCAGGGCAAGGTCCTCGACGACCCGGTCATCGGGCGAATCGCCGACGATCGCGGCAAGTCACCCGCGCAGGTCGTGTTGCGCTGGCACATTCAGCGCGGCGACATCGTATTCCCCAAGTCAGCGTCACCGGATCGGATGAAGTCCAACTTCGAGTTGTTTGACTTCGAACTGGCCACCTCCGATATGGACGCGATCTCGGGTCTCGACCGAGGCGAACCCGGGAGAACCGGGCCCAATCCGGACAAGTTCGACTACATCCCCGACTAGCTGATGACCAGGAACAGCGGCAGCTTCATGTTGTCGCAAAGGTGCTCCGGGCCGTGTGGAGAGGATTCGGAGTCGCCGACGCGGTTCCCTCAGCTGGAGTACTTCGTCGCGGTGGCACGAGGGAGACACTCCGCGCGGGCTGCGGAGGCCGGATACGTGGCGCAGCCGGCCCTTTTGGCGTCGATCGCGGAGTTTGAACGGCAGCTGAACGTCACACTGATCAATCGTGGACGCAACTTACGTCGATCATTTCCCGGAACCCCTATCCGTGAAAGATCTGGCAGGCTCCCGACTTCCAGACCGGACAGCGTCGGCGTTGCGCCGCTCGGCGGGTATCGGCACGGGCAGGATGTGCGGCTTCAGCCCTGAGCCATCCCCGTCCAGATCGATTTGGAAACGCGGCGACGTGGCTCGCACCCCCGACCGTCCCTCGCTCGCGCGGCAGTGCACCCGGGCCGGCGGGGCGATGCGGATCACCCGGTCACCAAGCCGCACGACCACCAGCCCAACATCGGCGCGGATCGGCTCGACCTGCAGCAGGCCACCGGTGAACGCGACCGACACGTCGGCGCCGCCGAAGTCGTGTGCCTGACCCCACCACCAGCGCTCAGGGAAGCCCGGCCCCCAGTTCTTCTCGGCATAGAGTGTGGCGGCGTCGAATGACCAGGTGTCCGCTCACTTCCTCCTCCTCATGGTGGTTGGGGCCACGGTGATCTCGATTACGAAGCCGGCCATGAAAATCAACAGGCGTCTTGGGAGTTGGACGTGCATCATCGTTCCGCGCCCTGGACGGCGGACCCGTTGGCCGCGACCACACCCTTTTCGATGTTGTCGCCGAGTTCCTTGTCGACGTTGCGACAATACTCGAAGGCGCGTTGCAGGACCGTCTCGGTAACTCCGTCGAGCAGGTGTCCAATGATGTTGTCGGCCAAACGGTCCCGCTCGGCGTCGTTCATGACGTCGCGGACCAGGGTGCCGGCTTGTCCCCAGTCGTCGTCCTCGGCGCGCAGTGTGTAAGCGGTGCGCACCATTTCGCCGTCGGTGTGCCAGCCAGCCGGCTCGCCGTAGCGCTCGGTGTCGGCGCGGGGGCCGCCCTTGGAGTTCGGCGAGTACACCGGGTCGGTGACGGTGTTGAACCGCATCTGGCCGTCCTTGCTGTAACTATGCACCGGCGATTTGGGTGCGTTGACCGG
>DASZKQ010000116.1:0-2737 GCA_035552835.1 Mycobacterium sp.
TCCCGACACCGCGCTGCGGGTCGCGGGTGCAGTGCTCGACCGAGCGGGCCGATTCCTGCCCTTCGACACCCCCTTCACCTCGGCGGGAATGCAGTACTACACGCAGATGCCGGCCTCCGATGATTCGCCGAGCGAGCGAGAACTCGGCATCACCTATCGGGATCCAACCGAAACCGTCGCCGACACATTCGAAGCCCTTCGTAGCGCTAGCGGCTGAGCGCATCAGGTGTTGCGACCACCGTTGACCCCGAGGATCTGCCCGGTGATGTACCCGGCTTCCTCGGAGACAAAGAACGCACATGCGGCGGCGATATCCTCGGGCTTGCCCACCCGTCGCACCGGCGTGCGATTGATGTGGTCCTCCACGGTTCCACCGAGTAGCTGCCGGCTCTCGGCGCTGCGCAGCATCGGTGTGTCGATGAACCCTGGCGGTACCGCGTTGACGGTGATCCCACGCGGACCGTATTCGAGGGCAAGTGACTTGGTCAGGCCGTTCACCGCGGACTTCGCCGCCACGTAGTGGGCCATGAACGGCTGCCCGGAGTGCGTGCTGGATGACGAGATGTTGACGATGCGTCCCCATCCGGCCTCGACCATGTCGGGCAGCACCGCCTGAATGGTGTGGAATACGCCGTTCAGGTTGACGTCGATCACCTTGGACCATTCCTGAAAGGACATATTCAAGAACTTCTTGAAGCCTTCCACCCCGGCGGCGTTGACCAGCACCAGGATTGGGCCGTACTCGTCGCGGATCGCTGATATCGCGCTGTCGACCTGCGCACGGTCGCTGACGTCGGCGACCTGGCCGAGCCCGTCGTCAGTGGGCGATAGATCGATGACGGCGACGCGAAATCCGTCACCGCGCAACCGTTCGACGACGGCGCGGCCAATGCCCGACGCACCGCCGGTCACGACCGCTGTCTTCGCGCTCAAGCCGCCCCTTCCATTTTCCTGAGCGGTCGCTCAGGCTTCACCTGCCTATCACCCCGCGTGCACGACGGTCAAGTGCGGGCGCGACTACGCGTTGCTTGACCGCCGTAAGCTTGAATGCGAGCATGACGAATACGCGATTTGGGCAATCGCTCAATGAAGGTAGGTCCATGACCGCATCACAACGACCCAAGACTCGGGACTCCACTACTCGCGACATGCTGATCGCCGCGACGAGTCGGATCATGGTCGAAGAGGGATACGCCGCGGCTACGTCGCGGCGAGTCGCGGCCGAAGCCGGCGTCAAACCGGCCTTGGTGCACTACTACTTCCCCACGATGGACGAGTTATACCTGGATGTGTTCCGCCGCGGCGCCGCCGGGTACCTTGAGCGGCAGAAGGAAGCGTTGGCCTCGGACCGACCCTTGCACGCGTTATGGGATACCCTGATCGGGCCCAAGGACACCCGACTGCTGCTGGAATTCATGGGCCTTGCCAATCATCGCAAGGAGATCAGAGCCGAGATTGCGGCGTGGCAGGAGCGGTGGCGTGAAATGCAAATCACCGCACTGAACTTCGTCGTCCGCGAGCACGGCCTTGACACAAGAGAATTCCCGCCCGCGGGCATCGCGGTCGCCATCGCCTCGATCGGCCGCATGCTCATATTGGAAGAGGCGCTTGGCACTTCCGGAGGTCACCGCGAGGCCGTCGCGCTGGTCAACCGCTTCCTCGACCGATTCGAGATGCCGGCACCGAAGACGCGCCGCGGCTGATCTCAGGGCAGCACAAGCCGCAGCCGCTCCCAGCCACGGACGGTGGAAGTCGGCGCCAATCTCGCTGTGTCGTAATCGATGTCCCACTCTGGCCAGCGGTTGAGGATCTCGTCCAGTGCGACGCGCCCCTCGAGGCGGGCCAGGTTGGCGCCCAGGCAGTAGTGGACTCCCTTGCCGAAGGTGATGTGCGAAATGTTGTCGCGGCGAATGTTGAACGTGTCCGGATCGGTGTAGCGGCGGGGGTCGCGATTCGCGGCACCGAACAGCAGCAGCATGGCACTGCCGGCCGGAACGGTGGTGGCGTAGCACTCGAAATCCTTTGCCATCCAACGGGCGACGTGGGGCCCGGTGGGTTCGAACCGCAGCGTCTCGTCAACCGTGCGGTTCAGCAGCGACCGATCCTCGTGGATCTCTCTACGTTGGTCGGGATGTTCGGCGAGCACCTTGGCCAGCCAGCCGATCAGCCGACCCGTCGTCTCGTTGCCCGCGCCGGCCACCACTTGGGTGTAATGCAGTATCTCCTTGCGGGTGAGCTTGCGGTGCACGCCTTGCTCGTCGTCGAACTCGACATTGAGCAGCTGCGTCATCAGGTCGTCGGACGGGTTCTTGGATCGCCATTCGACATAATCGGCGTAGATCCGGCCGTCGGCGATGGAGTCGGCGTCGGCGACCTTCAGCGGCGCGCCCGGCTTGGTCCGCAGGTTGGCATCATTGGCGTCCCGCACCGAGAGCTGTTCGGACTCAGGGATCCCCAGCAGCATGCCGATCACTCGCATCGGCATCATCGACGCGAGCTCGGCAATGATGTCGAACCCTTCCGATCCGACGAGCGGATCCAGGCACCGGACGCAGTACGCGCGGATCTGGTCCTCGATGGCGGCCATCCGGCGCGGGGTGAACACACGCGACATCAGACCGCGCAGCATCGTGTGCTCGGGCGGATCCTGGAACATCATGACACCGCCGGGCATATCGAACTTCGACTGCACCAACTCGAGGATGTCACTGCGACGGTTGGAGAAGACCTGCCAGTT
>DASZKQ010000117.1:0-9559 GCA_035552835.1 Mycobacterium sp.
AGCGCGATCAGATCGTCCTCGTCGGGGTTGGTGGCCAGCGGGCCGGAGTGGCGCACCAGTTCCCAGCCGCGCGGCGCGGTGATGCGACCGGCGTGGCTGACGCACAGGTCCCAGGAGTGCGGGTCGCGTGAGGTTGCCAGCGGACCGATTACCGCCGTGGAGTCCGAGTAGACGAACGTCAGCGTCGCCACCGCATAATGCGGACACCCGGGCCGGCAACAGCGACGCGGAACGTTCACGTTCGAGAGGTTATCGTGCGGAAACGTCCGCGCAGCGCCGGACACGCGCATTCGCCCGGGCCGCGATGTCCAACCGTTACCATCGCCGGGTGAGCGATTCCGGCAGCTCCCCCCGCGGCGGCCCGGGGCCCCGACGGATCTCGCGCCGCGGCCGGGAGATGCGCGGCCCGCTGCTGCCGCCGACGGTGCCCGGGTGGCGCAGCCGCGCCGAACGCTTCGACATGGCCGTGCTCGAGGCCTATGAGCCGATCGAGCAGCGCTGGCAGGAGCGATTGTCGGGGCTCGACGTGGCGGTCGACGAGATCCCGCGGATCTCGGCGAAGGATCCCGACAGCGTGCAATGGCCACCGGAAGTGGTCGCCGACGGGCCGATCGCGCTGGCCCGGTTGATCGGGGCCGGTGTCGACACGCGGGGCAGTGCTACCCGGGCGCGAGTTGTCTTGTTCCGCAAGCCAATCGAGCGGCGCGCGAAGGATACCGTCGAACTCGCCGAATTGCTGCACGAGATCCTGGTGGCCCAAGTCGCCACCTATTTGGACGTCGAGCCGTCGGTCATCGACCCGACGATCGATGACGAGTGAGCTGCGGGCGATCGCAAGCGCGGCGCAGCCGGGCGCGGCGGGTCGCCCGCCAACAACAAGCGCGTCAGATGATTCCCCGCTTGAGGCGGCGGCGTTCCCGCTCGGACAGACCGCCCCAAATGCCAAACCGCTCGTCGTGAGCTAAGGCGTAGTCGAGGCACTCGGCCCGGACCTCGCAGCCCAGGCAGATCTTCTTAGCCTCGCGAGTGGAGCCGCCCTTTTCCGGAAAGAACGCCTCGGGGTCTGTTTGCGCGCACAACGCGCGGTCTTGCCACTGGTCGGTCGTGGCCAGCTCAGGATCAAAGACTGCCGGGACTTCGGCCGCATCGGCAACCAAACTCAAACGGGGCCTTGACGTTATCGATGTCATCGGCGAGCCGGTAGTGGTGTGCGGTGTGCCTCCCATTAGGCCCCGAAGGTGCTCATAGGACATGCTCCGCCTCCTCACCTGGTTTCGTTGGTCGTGAATGTCACCACTATTTTTTGATGTGCGGCCATCTCGATTCGAACAAATGATCGAATCTCGGTCCGCGACACCGAATCCGGCCGGCCAACCGAAATGACACTGGTGTGATTACACACTGGTAAGCAGCGCTTTGCAAGCGATTCGGAAGATTTCCATACCATCTCGTGACCAATTTTTTGCGACACTGCAGCCATTGCCACTCCGGCGTGTCGGTCACACCCACCCGAGCGCGACCGTTAGGGCCGCTCGAGGCCGGGCGTACTGTCGTGCGATGTGAAGGTCACGGTCCTGGTCGGCGGGGTTGGCGGCGCCCGCTTTCTCCTCGGGGTGCAGCAGCTGCTCGGTCTGGGCCAGTTCGCCTCCGCGCCTGCGACCGATCACGAGCTGGCCGCGATCGTCAACATCGGCGACGACGCCTGGATGCACGGGGTGCGCATCTGTCCCGACCTGGACACCTGCATGTACACCCTGGGGGGCGGCGTCGACCCGCAGCGCGGCTGGGGCCATCGCGACGAAACCTGGCACGCCAAGGAGGAACTGGCCCGCTATGGCGTACAGCCCGACTGGTTCGAGCTCGGTGACCGCGATTTGGCTACCCATTTGGTGCGCAGCCGGATGCTGCGCGCCGGCTATCCGCTATCGCAAATCACCGCGGCGCTGTGCGATCGCTGGCAACCCGGAGCCACGCTGCTACCTGCCAGTGACGACCGCTGCGAAACCCACGTCGTCATCACCGATCCTGTCGACGACAGCCAACGCGCGATCCACTTCCAGGAATGGTGGGTGCGCTACCGGGCCCAAGTGCCGACACACAGCTTCGCATTCATCGGTGCGGAAAATTCCCACGCCACAGCTGAAGTCACGCAAGCTATCACCGACGCCGACATCATCCTGCTCTCGCCGTCAAATCCGGTGGTGAGCATAGGCGCGATCCTGGCCATCCCCGGCATTCGGGGAGCACTGCGGTCGACCAACGCGCCCGTCGTCGGCTACTCCCCGATCATCGGTGGAAAACCATTGCGCGGCATGGCAGATGCGTGCCTGAGTGTGATCGGCGTGGCGGCTACCGCAGAGGCGGTAGGCCGACACTATGGCGCGCGGACAGGCACCGGCATCTTGGACTGCTGGCTCATACACGAGGGCGACCACGCCGAAATCGATGGTGTTGCAGTACAGTCGGTGCCGCTGCTGATGACCGATCCGAAGGCGACGGCCGAGATGGTGAGGGCCGGCCTGGACCTCTCGGGCGTCGCAGCATGACGGGTTCGACGCCGCCGGCCGGCACCGAGCACGGCACCGCGTCAGCCGTTGAGATTCTGCCTGTTACCGGGCTGCCCGAGTTCCGCCCCGGCGACGACCTGAGCGCGGTGGTCGCCGCGGCCGCGCCCTGGTTGCGCGACGGTGACGTGCTGGTGGTCACCAGCAAGGTGGTGTCCAAATGCGAGGGCCGGCTGGTTGACGCGCCCGTCGATCCTGAGGCTCGAGACACGCTGCGGCGCAAGCTCGTCGACGCGGAAGCCGTTCGCGTGCTGGCCCGCAAAGGCCGCACACTGATCACCGAAAACAAGTTAGGCGTGGTGCAGGCCGCGTCCGGGGTGGACGGGTCCAACGTTGATGCAGGCGAATTGGCGCTATTGCCAGTCGATCCCGACGCCAGCGCGGCGGCCCTGCGCGCCGGGCTGCGCGAGCGGCTCGGAGTCACCGTCGGCGTCGTGGTGACCGACACCATGGGCCGCGCATGGCGCAACGGCCAGATCGACGCTGCCGTCGGCGCTGCCGGTCTGGCCGTGCTGCATAACTACGCGGGTGCCGTCGACCGGCACGGCAACGAATTGCTGGTCACCGAGATGGCGGTTGCCGACGAGATCGCCGCCGCCGCCGATCTGGTCAAGGGCAAGCTGACCGCGATACCCGTGGCCGTCGTGCGTGGGCTGCCTGCCGGCATCGTGTCCGAAACCGGCGGCACTGCGCGCCACCTGGTCCGGTCCGGCACCGACGACTTGTTCTGGCTGGGCACCGCCGAAGCCCTCGAGCTGGGCCGCCAGCAGGCCCAGCTGCTGCGCCGCTCGGTGCGCCAATTCGCCAACGAGCCGGTGCCGCCGCAGCTTATCGAGGCCGCCGTCGCCGAGGCGCTCACCGCACCGGCCCCACATCACACCCGGCCGGTGCGCTTCATCTGGTTGCAGACACCCACGACCCGGATCCGGCTGCTGGACCGCATGCGCGACAAGTGGCGCGCTGACCTGTCCGGTGATGGCAAGCCCACTGATGCTGTCGAACGACGAGTGGCGCGCGGCCAGATTCTCTACGACGCACCGGAAGTCGTGATCCCGATGCTGGTGCCAGACGGCGCGCACGACTACTCCGACGCCGCGCGCAACGACGCCGAGCACACCATGTTCACGGTCGCGGTGGGCGCGGCGGTACAGGCGCTGCTGGTGGCACTGGCGGTGCGCGGGGTGGGCAGCTGCTGGATCGGCTCGACGATCTTCGCCGCGGATCTGGTCCGTGACGAGCTGGGGCTGCCCACCGACTGGGAACCGTTGGGCGCCATCGCCATCGGCTACCCGCAGCAGACCCCGACGGAGCCCCGCGATCCGGCGCCAGTCACTGATCTGCTGGTACGCAAGTGAGCGTTCGGCAGTCGGCCATCGCCTTGCTCAGCGAGTGGGAGGCGCCGAACCCGGAGCAGGATTCGCTGCGTCACGCCGTGTTGGCGTTTCTGGACGCGCGCGACGACGGCTGCCGTCGCGAATGTGTGCCGGGACATGTCACGGCATCGGCGTTGGTGCTCGACGACTCCGGCGGCGAGGTTCTGCTCACGTTGCATCCGCGCGTGGGCCGCTGGGTGCAATTGGGTGGCCACTGCGACGACACCGATGGCGACATTGTCGCGGCAGCGCTGCGGGAGGCCACCGAGGAATCCGGCGTCGCCGACCTGCGCATCGAGCCCGATCTGGTCGCCGTGCACGTCCACCCGGTCACCTGCTCGCTGGGTGTGCCGACCCGCCATCTCGATCTGCAGTTCGTGGCCCACGCGCCGGCCGGCGCCCAGATCGCGATCAGCGACGAATCGGTGGACCTGCGTTGGTGGCCGACCGACGACTTGCCGACGGGCTCCGACGAGGCGCTGGCGTACCTGGTAGCCCGCGCGACGTGGCGCGACGACTTGTGAGACGCCCTACCCATCTTCGGCGCCCGAGCGGCACACGTCATACCTCGTCGCCGCTCACCGAGGGCTAACTGCTGCCTAACAGCAGCCTGAGGAATCGTCTTCGCATTTTGCGACGGTGACTAAGTGCCGACCGGCTCATTCGTCTGCTGGAATTCCCGCGCCTCCCGGCGGCGACGGCGGCACCGGCGGCTACGGCGCCAACGGCAGCCCAGGCCTCGGCAACACAAACGGAGTTAACGGCTCCAACGGCGCCAACAACCCGTGACGGTCGGCCGCTGATGGCCGAAGCTGGATCACCGCAACGGGAGCACAACCCGTGCGGGTAACGTTTCGTCTGTCACCGACTCTCTCCAGATCGGCGGTCGGCCTCGCGCAATGAGCGGCCAGTTTCATTACGCCCTTACGGTTTTCGCGTACCACAACTGGCCAGCCGCACACTCGCGCCAAGAGGCTTAAACGTCGGACGAGTAGCGGATCCCGCCGTCAGGAATGGCGACCCCGGGCCACACCCGCGCGCCGCGCAACAGCTCGCAGCGCGCGCCGATGTCGGCGCCGTCGCCGATCACGCCGTCGCGGATCAACGCCCGCGGCCCGATCCGCGCACCAAACCCGATGATCGAACGCTCGATCACGCTGCCGGCCTCAACCCGCACCCCGTCGAAGATGACCGCGCCGTCCAACCGGGCGCCGGGACCGATCTCTGCGCCCCGTCCGACCACCGTGCCGCCGATCAGCACCGCGCCCGGCGACACCGCCGCACCGTCGTGCACCAACTGCTCACCGCGATGCCCACCCAACGCCGGCGACGGAGCAATGCCGCGCACCAAATCCGCTGAGCCACGCACGAAGTCCTCCGGCGTGCCCATGTCCCGCCAGTAGCTGGCATCGACGTAGCCGCAGACGCTGACGTCACCGTCGGAGAGCAGCGCCGGAAACACCTCACGTTCCACGGAAACCTCACGCCCACGCGGAATCCGGTCGATGATTTCACGCGAGAATACGTAGCAGCCGGCGTTGATCTGGTCGGTCGGCGGATCTTGTGTCTTCTCCAAAAACGCTGTGACTCGGCCGTTTTCGGTCGGCACGCAACCGAAGGCACGCGGGTCGCCGACCCGCACTAAATGCATGGTGACGTCGGCCTGCTGCTCGTGGTGAAAATTCAGCAGCTGACCGAGATCGACGCCGGAAAGCACGTCGCCGTTGAACACCATCACCGTGTCGTGGCGCAAATGGTCGGCGACGTTGGCGATACCACCGCCGGTGCCGAGCGGATGTTCCTCGGCGACGAATTGCATTTGCAGACCCAGCTTGGAACCGTCGCCGAACTCCGCCTCGAACACCGCCGGCTTGTAGGACGTGCCCAAAATGACGTGCTCGATACCGGCCGCGGCGATCCGCGACAGCAGGTGGGTGAGGAACGGCAGCCCGGCGGTAGGAAGCATCGGCTTGGGCGCCGACAAGGTCAACGGCCGCAGCCGGGTGCCCTTGCCACCAACCAGGACAACCGCATCCACTTCCGTCACGACCGCCGCCTTTCTGCCCGTCGCGCACCACGCACCATCAGCCGTACCCGTACCGCCAACCCGGCCCGCATGGCCCAGCGCAGCGGGGCGCGACGCCATCCAGCATGCCGGTCGGCGAGATAGCTGTAGGTGCTTTTGTGGTGGGCCACCAGGTTGCGCGGCGACTCGCGGCCGGTGGCATGGCCCTTGTGATGCAGCACTTCGGCCGAGGGCACATAGACGTTCAGCCAGCCGGCCTTGCCAAACCGGTCGCCCAGGTCGACGTCTTCCATGTACATGAAGTAGCGCTCGTCGAAACCGCCGATCTGCTCGAAGGCCGCGCGCCGCACGAGCAGACACGACCCGGACAGCCAACCCACCGGCCGCTCGCTGGGTTCCAGCCGCTCCTGGCGGTAGGCCGTCGACCACGGATTGTTCTTCCAGAGCGGTCCGACGAGGGCGTGCATACCGCCGCGGATCAGGCTGGGCAGATGGCGCGCCGACGGGTACACCGATCCGTCGGGATCGTGGATCAGCGGGCCCAGGGTCGCCGCGTGCGGCCACCGCGCGGCAGCGTCCAGCAGCGCGTCGATACTGCCAGGTCCCCACTGCACGTCCGGGTTGGCCACCACGACCCACTCGTCGGCATCTCCCAATTGCGCTATGGCGCGATTCACCGCGCTGCCGTAGCCGAGGTTGGCCCCGGTCGAGAACAGCCGCACGCCCGGGTAGCGCTCGACCGCGGCCTGCGGTGTCCCGTCAGTGGAGCCGTTGTCAGCCATCAGCACGCTCACCGGCCGGTCGGTCGCATGCGACAGCGACGCCAAAAACCGGTCCAGATGTGGGCCCGGGGAATAGGTCACGGTTATGACCGGCAGGACGTCGCTCACGCGTAGAGAGTAACGGGCTAAATTCCCAGCGCTGCCAAGAGCGCGTCCTGCCACGACCGCAACGGCGAAAGGCCGGCCTGCTCCGACTGTCTACTCGACAGCGCCGAATAGGACGGCCGCGGCGCCGGCCGCGGATTTTGCGCGCTGCTGACCGGCACCACCCGCTCCGGGTCGGCGCCGACGCCCTCGAACACCGCGCGGGCTTGTCCGAAGCGGCTGACCGCTCCCTCGTTTGCGGCGTGCACCAGCGGCGCGTGCACTTCCCCGTCGACCACCTGTAGCAGCGCGGCAACCAGATCCGGGACATAGGTCGGCGAGCCGGTCTGGTCGTCGACCACCTCGATGACGCGATCATCGGCGGCCAACCGGCGCATGGTGGCGACGAAGTCCTTGCCGGTTCCGCCGGTGTACACCCAGGCTGTGCGGACTACCACGCCATCCGGCAGCACGGCCAGCACGGCTTCTTCGCCGGCCAGTTTGCTTCGCCCGTACACGCTTTGCGGTGCCGTGTCGTCGTCAATCTCATAGGGATGCGGCGCTGACCCGCCGAAGTCGCCGCTGAACACGTAGTCGGTGGAGATGTGGACCATCCGCGCACCGGCGCGCGCGCAGGCCTGCGCGATGTGCTCCGGGCCGGCCGCGTTGACCGCATATGCTCGTTCCTCGTCGCCCTCGGCGCCGTCCACGTTGGTATAGGCCGCGCAGTTGATCACCACGTCGCCGGTCCGCACGATCTGCTCCGCGGCCTGCGGATCGGTGATATCCCACTGCGCCGACGGGAGCGCCAGCACCTCGCGTCCCTGCCGAACCGCTTGGTCCGCCAACAAGCTGCCGACCTGGCCGCCCGCGCCGCTGATCACGATCCGCATGATCACGAGTCTGGCACGCCGAAGTCACGCTACCGACGATACTGCTGTGACGAAAGTAGTCTGAAGTGATGCCTGTGGAACGTGTGGTTCGTGTGATTGCAACCGTGGCTGCCGTGGCGGTCGTGCTCGGTACCGGGGTGGCGTGGGGCAAGGTCCGCTCTTTCGAGGACGGCATCTTCCACGTCTTCGCTCCGTCGCTGGGTCACGGCGGCGATGACGGTGCGATCGACATCCTGCTGGTCGGCATGGACAGCCGCACCGATGCACACGGCAACCCGCTGAGCGCCGAGGAGTTGGCGGCGCTGCGAGCCGGAGACGAGGTGGCCTCCAACACCGATACCATCATCCTGGTGCGTATCCCCAACAACGGGAAATCGGCGACCGCAATCTCGATTCCGCGTGACACCTACGTCTCGGCGCCCGGGCTGGGCAAGACCAAAATCAACGGCGTCTACGGCCAGACCAAGGAAGAGAAGCGGGTCAGCCTGGTCGAATCCGGTGTCGCGCCCGCCGAGGCGGATGCGGAGGGAACCGAGGCCGGCCGTGAGGCGCTGATCAGGACGGTCGCCGACCTCACCGGAGTCACCGTCGACCACTACGCCGAGATTGGGCTGCTGGGCTTCGCGTTGATCACCGACGCCCTCGGCGGTGTCAATGTCTGTCTGAAAGAGCCGGTGTACGAACCACTTTCGGGCGCTGACTTTCCGGCTGGCTGGCAGAAGCTCAACGGTCCGCAAGCGCTGAGTTTTGTCCGTCAGCGCCATGACCTGCCCCGCGGTGACCTGGACCGGGTGGTGCGCCAGCAGGTGGTGATGGCCTCGTTGGCTCACCAGGTGATCTCCGGCAAGACACTGTCGAGCCCGTCGACGATAAACCGGCTGCAGCAGGCCATCCAGCGCTCGGTGGTGCTGTCATCCGGTTGGGACATCATGGATTTCGTGAACCAACTGCAGAAGCTCGCCGCCGGCAAGATCGCCTTCGCCACCATCCCGGTGCTCGACGAGTCCGGCTGGAGCGACGACGGCATGCATAGCGTGGTGCGGGTCGATCCCCATCAGGTGCAAGACTGGGTCGCGGGGCTATTGCACGGTCAGGCGCAGGGCAAAACCGAGGAGCTGGCTTACACGCCCGACAAGACCACCGCCAACGTGCTCAACGACACCGATATCAACGGGCTTGCTGCGTCGGTGTCAGAAGTGTTGACCTCCAAGGGATTTGCCGCAGGCACCGTCGGCAACAATGACGCCGCCCACGTGTCCGGCAGCCAGGTGCAAGCCGCCAAGGCCGACGACCTGGGCGCGCAAGCGGTCGCTAAAGATCTCGGCGGACTTCCGGTCATCGCCAATGCATCGGTCCCGCTGGGATCGGTTCGGGTGGTGCTGGCCAATGACTACACCGGCCCGGGCGCGGGCTTGGGCGACGGCCCCACCGCAACGGCGGCCGGCTCGCCGCACTCTGACTCTGCCAACAACACCGCTCCCCCACCCTCGCCGATCCTGACCGCCGGCTCCGAGCACCCCGAGTGCGTCAACTGACGTGAGCACGCTCAGCGCGGCGGTGCTGGATCCGATGCTGCGCGCCGACCCAGTCGGCCCGCGCATCACGTACTACGACGACGCCACCGGTGAGCGCATCGAGCTCTCCGCGGTGACACTGGCCAACTGGGCCGCCAAAACCGGCAACCTGTTACGCGACGAGTTGGGCGCCGGGCCGGCCAGCCGGGTGGCGGTGTTGCTGCCGGCTCATTGGCAGACGGCGGCGGTGCTGTTAGGGGTGTGGTGGGTCGGCGCGGACGTGGTGCTCGACGACGGCTCAGCGGCAGACATCGCGTTGTGCA
>DASZKQ010000118.1:0-19292 GCA_035552835.1 Mycobacterium sp.
GAGAACGGAGGTGCTGGTGGCGTCGGTCCGGCCCTGCGGGGGCGGCTGCGGTGCCACCCAGCTGTGGTTAGCGATGTCGCACTGCACGAAATTCTTTCCGAGCGAGTGAGTGTCTAAGGGAGGGTAGTTAACCAGGTTGCATCCGACGGCGACTGGAACTGCTCGGAGAAGACGTTGGCATGCGAACTTGGCGCCAGGCCGATCGTTGCCGCGGCCATTGCCGTGCACACCGCACCACCTGATAGCGACAAGAGCGCGCACTGGCCGCGATGTTCGTCGGTTGTTGAGCTACGACGAATGAACACCCTTCGTGTGTAGCGGCGATCGGTTTCGCTGCCATTGCTAGATTGTCAAGCCATGGTTACTCTCCCCGCACTGGATGGCGTCGAGCACAAGTTCATCGATGTGGGCGACGGTGTCACGATTCACGTTGCCGATGCCGGACCCGTTGACGGGCCGCCGGTGATGCTGGTGCACGGCTTCCCGGAGAACTGGTGGGAGTGGCACGAGCTGCTCGGCCCGCTGGCCGCCGACGGTTATCGGGTGCTGTGCCCCGACCTGCGCGGCGCGGGGTGGAGTTCGGCACCGCGCTCGCGCTATCTGAAGAACGAGATGGCCGACGACCTGGCGGCCGTTCTGGATCGGTTGGACGTCGGACCGGTGAAGCTGGTGGCCCACGACTGGGGTGGGCCGGTTGCGTTCATCATGATGCTGCGCCACCCGGCGAAGGTGACCGGGTTCTTCGGACTCAATACCGCCGCGCCCTATGTGCAGCGCGATCTCTCGTCGGTTCGCAACATCTGGCGGTTCTGGTACCAGATCCCGATGTTGCTGCCGGTTATCGGGCCGCGCCTGATCGCAGATTCCAAGGCCCGCTACTTCAGGATGTTGGCGTCGTGGGTCGGCGGCGGATTCAGCCTGCCCGACGACGACGTCCGCATGTATGTCGAGTGCATGCGTCAGCCGGGACACGCGGTAGCCGGGTCGCGTTGGTATCGGACCTTTCAGGGCACGGAGATGCTGCGTTGGCTGCGCGGCGAATTCGACGACGTTCCGGTCGACGTCCCGGTCCGCTGGCTGAGTGGCACCCAAGATCCGGTGCTCACACCGGATCTGCTGGACGGATATGCCAAGCACATCAGCGATTTCGAGGTCGAGCTGGTCGACGACGTCGGTCACTGGATCGTCGAGCAGCGCCCGGATCTGGTGCTGGACCGGCTGCGCGCCTTCCTCAAGACGTGATCTAGCGGCGATAGCCGAGCAGCGCAACGGCGGCATGCACGGCCGGCTCGACAATCTCGCGCACGCTGTGCCCGTCTTCGACGGCGAGTGCGGTCAGTTCACGCAGGCCGCCTACCAGAATCACCGCCAGTGGCCGGGTCAACGGCGGCAGGCCAACCTGTTGGAACCCCGGGCTGCCGCTGAGCCCGATCAATAAATTCGTCAACAGCTGCATGCCCCGACGCTGGAATGGCCGTGCCGCGGCGGCGTCCAGCGACGGCAGCTCGCGGATCCAGCTCAACGTGATAGCCGGTTTGGACCCGATGTGGCCAACGTAAGCCTCCACGGCCTGACGAATCTGAGTCTGCCAGTCCGCGTTCGGATCGACGGCGGAGCGAATCTCCTCGGCCAACCTCTCGACGTCGGCGTGCAACAACTCGAGGAAACACTGTTCCTTGCTGGGGAACTGCCCGTAGAACGTGCGCTTCGATGTGCGGGCGTGACGAACGATGTCGGCGACGGTGGTGGCCCGGTATCCGCGCTCGGCGATCGAGGTCGCGAGGCCGTCGAGCAGCCGGCGGCGGAACGGGTCGGTATCGACCGATTCGACCGAAGCCGGGTCGTCAGCGACGGTTGTCGGCACGTCGACTCCTTCCGACGAATCCCGTTCGCGTCAGCCCTTGCCAGCGCTTGGTACCACAGGGTACCGTACCGGAATACGCCCTTGGTACGGTGCAGTACCAGATCGATGTTGGGAGTGCACAGCGATGAGCACCATCGACACGCCAGCAGCCCCGGCGCCACCCGCGGTCAAATTGCCGCCGGCACCGCGGCTTCCGAAGGCATTGCAGGGTGCCGCATTCGTGATTTCCCGTCGGGGGATTGTGCACCGGATGGCGCGCCGCTACGGAGACGGCTTCATGCTCAACGCGCCGGTGTTCGGCCGCGTCGTGGTGGTGGCGAATCCGCAGTTGGCGAAGCAGGTGTTCACCGCCAGCCCGGCGGTGCTCGGCAACATCCAGCCAAACCTGAGCCGGCTGCTCGGGGCCGGCTCGGTGTTCGCGCTCGACGGCGACGATCACCGGCAGCGGCGCCGGCTGCTGGCCCCGCCCTTCCATGGCCAGAGCATCAAGAACTACGAAACCATCATCGAAGAAGAGACGCTGCGTGAAATCG
The DNA here is from genome assembly GCA_035552835.1 of Mycobacterium sp. GTDB lineage: Bacteria > Actinomycetota > Actinomycetes > Mycobacteriales > Mycobacteriaceae > Mycobacterium. The sequence continues at coordinate 2,398 of DASZKQ010000118.1, forward strand.
CCGGCTGGCCGGACGGGACGACGTTCGCCACGCTGCCGTCGACGATGCGGATCACACTCAACGCGATCCTGCGCGCGGTGTTTGGGGCCGAGGGCGCCGAGCTCGACGAGCTGCGGCGAATCCTTCCACCGTGGGTCACGCTGGGCTCGCGGCTGGCGACGCTGCCCAAGCCGGCGCGGATCTACGGCCGCTACTCGCCGTGGGGCCGGCTGGTCGACTGGCGGCGCCGCTATGACGTCGTCCTCGACAAACTGATCGAAGACGAGCGCGCAGACCCGCACTTCGAAAATCGGACCGATGTGCTGGCGCTGATGCTGCGCAGCACCTATGAAGACGGTTCAGCCATGTCGCGCAACGATATTGGTGATGAACTGCTGACGCTGCTCGCAGCCGGGCACGAAACCACCGCGGCCACCCTCGGCTGGGCGTTCGAGCGACTGAGCCGACACCCCGATGTGCTTGCCGCGCTGGCCGCCGAGGCGGAAACGGACGACAACGAGCTACGTCAGGCGACGATCCTCGAAGTGCAGCGGACCAGAACAGTCATCGATGCCACCGGTCGCCACGTCTACGCGCCGGTCTTCGAACTCGGCGAATGGGTTATCCCTCGCGGGTATTCCATCATCGTCAGCATTTCGCGGCTGCACGCCGATCCGGAGATATTTCCCGAACCCGACCGCTTCGACCCGCAGCGCTTCGTCGGCTCCAAGCCGCCCAGCTTTGCGTGGATCCCGTTCGGCGGCGGCGCCCGGCGGTGTGTGGGAGCTGCGTTCGCCAACATGGAGATGGATGTAGTGCTTCGAACAGTGTTGCGCCACTTCACTATCGAGACCAGCACTGCGCCAGGGGAGAAGTGGCATTCCCGCGGCGTTGCCTACACCCCGAAGAACGGCGGGAAGATCGTCGTTCATCGGCGCTAAGATCGGCGGTCATGACTGCCGACACCAACCAGCTCGCGGACGTGATGAACGGCGCCCTGGAATCGACTATCCCGATTGCACACAAGATGGGCGTGAAGGTCGTCGAGGCTCGGCCCGGTTTTGCTGCCACGACCGTCCCGGCCGACGGTAACGGCAACCACTTCGGCGTCATTTATGCCGGCGTGCTGTTTACCGTGGCCGAAGTCCTCGGCGGGATCATTCCGTTGGTCACGTTCGACACCGCCAAGTATTTCCCGTTGGTCAAAAACCTCGACATCCAATTCGTCGCGATGGCCAAATCCGACGTGCGTGCGGAAGCCAGCCTTGACGACGAGACGATCGCGCGCATCGAAGCCGAAGCGGCCGAACGGGGCAAGGCCGATTTCACCCTGGAGGCAGTGGTGACCGACGCCGACGGTCACACGGTCGCGACCACCCGCGGCCTGTATCAGTTACGCGCCGTCGGCAAATAGGTATTGCGCAGCCCGCGTTGGCAATTAGCGGTCGGCGCCGGCCCGTCGCGGCAGCTTCCAGTCGGCCCGGATGAAATGGCAGGTGTAGCCGCTGGGGTAGTGCTCCAGGTAGTCCTGGTGTTCCGGCTCGGCCTCCCAGAAGTCGCCGGCTGGGCTGACTTCGGTCACCACCTTGCCGGGCCACAGGCCGGATGCCTCGACGTCTGCGATGGTGTCCAACGCAATGCGCTTCTGCTCCTCGTCGAGGTAGAAGATCGCAGAGCGGTAGCTGGTTCCGACGTCGTTGCCCTGCCGGTTCTTGGTGGTCGGATCGTGGATTTGGAAAAAGAATTCGAGAAGTGTCCGGAAGTCCGTGCGTGCCGGGTCGTAGACGATCTCGATGGCTTCGGCGTGCGTGCCGTGGTTGCGATAGGTCGCGTTGGGGACATTCGGGTCGCCGCTGTAGCCGACCCTGGTCGAAACCACCCCGGGCTGCTTGCGGATCAGATCCTGCATACCCCAAAAGCAGCCGCCCGCCAGTATTGCCTTGCTGTAGTCCGTCATGGGTCTCATTATTCCGCGATCGGGCGCCGGCCGGGGGGCGCTGGCCGGCCGCTCGACAAAACCCGATAGAACATGTTCTAGTTTCTTGCGTGAAGCAGGTGTTTAGCCGCGACGAGCTGGCCGCCGCGTTCGAGACGTTCGAGCAGACCGTCGCACGCGCTGCCGAGACCAAGGACTGGGACGCCTGGGTGGAGCACTACACGCGGGACGTCGACTACATCGAGCACGCGGCGGGCACGATGAAGGGCCGTGACCAGGTGCTCACCTGGATCCGCAAGACGATGTCGACATTTCCGGGAAGCCACATGACAGCCTTTCCGTCGCTGTGGTCGGTCATCGACGAGCCGACCGGGCGCATCATCTGCGAGCTGGACAACCCGATGCGCGACCCCGGTGACGGCACCATCATCAGCGCGACGAACATCTCGATCATCACCTATGCGGGCGACGGCCAATGGTGCCGGCAAGAAGACATCTACAACCCGCTGCGCTTTTTGCAGGCGGGGATGAAGTGGTGCAAGAAAGCCGAGGCGCTGGGCACGCTCGACGACGACGCCGCCCGCTGGATGCGCCAATACGGAGGCAAACAATGAGCCGCGCCGGCGACGATATGCAAAGCGGCGATGAGGTGGGGGCTCGCCCCCTCGCCGCGGTGCGGCTGGGGGTACCCCCACCCGCGTGCGGGGGCGAGCGGCGCGCATGAACACGGCACCCAAGCTGGTCATCGGAGCCAACGGGTTCTTGGGCTCGCATGTCACCCGCCAACTTGTCGCCACGGGCGCCGACGTGCGTGCGATGGTGCGCGGAGGCGCGAATACGCGCAGCATCGACGATCTCGAGGTCACCCGATTCCAGGGTGACATCTTCGACACTGCCACCGTGCGCCAGGCGATGGACGGTTGCGACCAGGTGTACTACTGCGTGGTCGACACCCGGGCGTGGCTGCAAGACCCGTTACCGCTGTTTCGCACCAACGTCGAGGGACTGCGCAGCGTCCTCGATGTCGCCGTCGAAAAGCCAATCGCCGCAAAGCTGCATCGTTTCGTGTTCACCAGCACCTATGCGACGGTCGGCCGGCGGCACGGCCACGTCGCAACCGAGGACGACCAGATCGACCGCCGGCGGCTCACCCCGTATGTCGAGTCGAGGGTTCAGGCCGAAGACATGGTGTTGCGATATGCATCGGAAAAGGGTCTGCCCGCGGTCGCCATGTGCGTCTCGACGACCTACGGCAGCGGTGACTGGGGCCGCACGCCGCACGGCGCGTTCATCGCCGGCGCGGTCTTCGGCAAGCTGCCGTTTTTGATGAATGGCATCCAACTGGAGGTTGTCGGTGTCGACGACGCGGCCAGGGCGCTGCTGCTGGCTGCCGAACGCGGCCGCAATGGCGAGCGCTACCTCATCTCTGAACGGATGATTCCGCTGAAAGAGGTGGTCAAGATAGCGGCCGACGAAGTCTGTGTGCCGTCGCCGCGGCGGTCCATCTCGGTGCCGGCGCTCTACGGGCTGGGCGCACTGGGCAGCCTGAGGGCCCGGTTGACGGGCAAAGACGCCGAACTCAGTTTGGCGTCGGTGCGGATGATGCGGGCCGAAGCACACGTCGACCACAGCAAGGCCGGCCGCGAACTGGATTGGCAGCCAAGGCCGGTCGAGGAATCCATCCGAGAGGCCGCGCGGTTCTGGGTCGACCTGAAAAACGCCAGGCTAAACAGTAAGGCTGCGCCGTCCGAGTAAGCCGGAATCGCGCTTAACTTAACTACGCCGGACTTCCAGCGTGTCTTGTGTAGCTGAAGTGGTTTTTGCTACATAGTGTGACGCATGGTGTACGTGTGGCACGCCCGCACTGAAACACGTCAACCGTCGCTCCGTGGTGGCTATCGCGTTTGTGCGGCGAGGTGGCGGTGACCATCGACTCAGCGTCAACGCCGGCCCGGCTCACCGACTACGTGCGTGACCAGCTCGAGTCCCCGCTGGCGACCATCGGCGGCTTTGCCCATATGTGCGTACTGGCCGGAAAAGCGTTGTTCCGAAAGCCATTTCACTGGCGCGAGTGCGTCGTCCAGTGTTGGTTCATCACCAGAGTCGCGATGCTACCCACCATCGCGGTTTCGATTCCGCTGACGGTTCTCATCGTGTTCACGCTCAACACCCTGCTGGCCGCGTTCGGCGCCGCCGACATCTCGGGTGCGGGCGCGGCGCTGGGCGCGGTCACCCAGCTGGGACCGCTGACCACCGTGTTGGTGGTGGCCGGCGCCGGGTCGACCGCTATTTGCGCCGACTTGGGTGCGCGCACCATCCGCGAGGAAATCGACGCGATGGAGGTGCTCGGCATCGACCCCATCCACCGGCTGGTGGTGCCGCGGGTGGTGGCGGCGACTGTGGTGGCCACCCTGCTCAACGGAACCGTCATCACCATCGGTTTGGTCGGCGGCTTCATCTTCGGCGTCGGTCTGCAAAACGTATCGGGCGGCGCATATCTCGCGACGCTGACCTTGATCACCGGTCTACCCGAGGTGGTCATTGCGGCGATCAAGGCCGCGATGTTCGGAACGATCGCAGGCCTGGTGGGCTGCTATCGCGGGCTGACGACAAAGGGCGGTCCCAAAGGAGTGGGCGTCGCCGTCAACGAGACGTTGGTGCTGTGCGTGCTGGCGCTGTTCGCGGTCAACGTGGTGCTGACCACCATCGGCGTACGGTTCGGGACGGGCCACTGACGTGACTAATGTTTCAGCAGCCGCTGTTGTGCGCGCCCGTTATCCACGCGCTGTCGCGAACTTCAACCACTATGTTGGCGGCACCGTCCGGGCGGTCAATAGGGCCGGGCGCCTCACCAGGTTCGCCGTTATCGGCGGCTGGTCGATCGGGTGGGCGCTGCGCCACTATCGCAGGGAGACACTGCGATTGATCGCCCAGATCGGCATGGGCACCGGTGCGATGGCCGTCGTCGGCGGTACCGCCGCGATCGTCGGTTTCGTGACGCTGTCCGGCGGCTCGCTGATCGCCATCCAGGGCTTCGCATCGTTGGGCAACATCGGCGTCGAGGCGTTCACCGGGTTCTTTGCCGCGTTGGCCAACGTCCGGGTGGTCACGGCCGTGGTGACCGGTGTCGCGCTGGCGGCCACCGTGGGCGCGGGCGCGACCGCCGAGCTGGGAGCCATGCGGATCAGCGAGGAGATCGACGCGCTGGAGGTGATGGGCATCAAGTCGGTCGCGTTCCTGGTGTCGACCCGACTAATGGCCGGGCTGGTGGTAGTCGTCCCGCTTTATGCGATGGCGCTTGTCATGTCGTTCGTGTCGGGGCAAGTCGTCACCACGCTGTTTTACGGACAGTCGGTCGGCACCTATGAGCATTACTTCCAGACCTTCTTGCGAACCGAGGACGTGTTTTGGTCGGGCGCGGAAGTCATCGTGATGGCGGTGATTGTGATGATCACCCACTGCTATTACGGATACAACGCCAGCGGTGGCCCGGTCGGTGTGGGGGAGGCCGTCGGCCGATCGATGCGCTTCTCTCTGGTTTCAACGGTGATCGTCGTGCTGCTGACGTCCCTTGCGCTCTACGGCGTCGATCCCAACTTCAACCTCACGGTGTAGCCGGCCATGACAATTCGCATGAAAAAGGAGAAGGACCGCAGGCCCCGGACCTGGCCGGACACCTTGGCGGCGGCGGGGCTGTTTCTGGCATGCGCGCTGGTACTTGCGTTGGTATACGGGCAGTTTCGCGGAGACTTCACCCCCAAGACCAGGCTGACGATGCTGGCCTCCCGTGCCGGTCTGGTAATGGATCACGGCTCGAAGGTCACCTATAACGGCGTGAGCATCGGTCGGGTGGCCGGTATTTCCGAGGTTGAGCACGCCGGCAAGCCGGCCGCCGAATTCGCGCTCGACGTGGACCCGAAGTACATCGACCTCATTCCGGCCAACGTGATCGCCAAGATCCAGGCGACCACCGTGTTCGGCAATAAGTACGTGTCGTTTACCTCTCCGGAAAACCCTTCTGCACAACCGATTACATCCGGGACAGTGATCGATGCAACATCGGTCACGACGGAGTTCAACACGGTGTTCCAGACACTCGTGGAGCTTTCGCAGAGCATCGACCCAGTCAAGGTGAACCTTACGCTGAGCGCAGCAGCCCAGGCGTTAAACGGATTGGGCGACAAGTTCGGTCAGTCGATCGTCAAGGGGAACAAAATTCTGGACGACCTGAATCCGCGAATGCCGACGATCCGCCATGACATCCAACAGCTTGCGGCTCTCGGCGACGTGTATGCCAACGCCGCACCGGATTTGTTCGCTGCACTCAACAACGCGGTGACTACGGCCCGCACGCTCAACCGGCATCAGGCCGAGCTGGACGCCGCGTTGTTAGCGGCGAGCGGCTTCGCCAGCACTGGGGAAGACATTTTCACCCGCAGCAAGCCCTATTTGATTCGCTTCCTCGCCGACCTATTGCCGACCGCCCACCTACTCGACACCTACAGCCCGGAGGTGTTCTGCACCTTCCGAAACTTGGCCGAACTTGCCCCTAGAGTCGCGGTGCTGGAGAGCGGCAACCATTACGCGGCCCAGCTCGGCGTTGCGATTGCCGGAACGGAGAACCCGTATGTGTACCCGGACAATTTGCCGCGGGTGAACGCGCGGGGCGGACCCGGCGGCGCGCCGGGTTGCTGGCAGCCGATCACCCGTGATCTGTGGCCGGCGCCGTATCTGGTGATGGACTCCGGCAACAGCATTGCGCCGTACAACCACTTCGAGCTCAGCCAGCCCCTCGCCAGCGAATACGTCTGGGGGCGCCAGTACGGGGAGAACACGATCAACCCATGAGAATCACCGGTACGGTCATCCGGCTCGCAGCTGTCGCATCTGTGCAGTTGTTATTCACTGCGATCATCGTGGTGGTTTTCGGTCAGGTGCGCTTCGACCGGACCAACAGCTATTCCGCGGAGTTCACCAACGCCAGCGGCTTACGTGCCGGCCAGTTTGTCCGCGCGTCAGGCGTGGAAGTCGGCAAGGTGAAAAAGGTTGATCTGGTCCAGGGCGACAAGCGAATACGCGTCGATTTCTCCGTCGATCGCGCGGTGCAGCTGTATCAGTCGACGACCGCGGAGATCCGCTACCAGGATCTAATTGGTAACCGCTACTTGGAAATCGACCGCGGGACAGGGGAAAACGGTGACCGGGTACTGCCGCCGGGCGGATTCATTCCGCTTTCACGCACCGAGCCCGCCCTGGACCTCGACGCGCTCATCGGTGGCTTCAAGCCGCTGTTTCGTGCTCTGGATCCGCAGAAGGTCAACAGCATCGCGTCATCGATCATCACCGTCTTTCAGGGTGAGGGCGGCACCATCAACGACATCCTGGACCAGACCGCGCAGCTGACTGACCGGTTGGCCGAAAGCGACCAGGCAATCGGTGAGGTGATTACCAACCTGAACACGGTGCTGGACACCACGGTTCGGCACCGAAAGCAGTTCGACGAGACGATCAACAAATTCGAGGTGCTCATCACCGGCTTGAAAGACCGGGCTGTTCCCCTCGCGGCGGGGACCGCGCATATCAGCGATGCGGCCGGAACGGTGGCCGACCTGCTGGCTGACAACCGAGCTCTGCTGCGCGACACGGTCGGTCGCTTGGAGACAGTCGCAGGGCCGCTCGTCGACCAACGCGGCAGGCTCGGCGACATGTTGGGACAGCTGCCCGCCGCGTTCAACATCGTCGGACGTGCCAGCGGTATCTACGGCGACTTTTTCAACTTCTATCTCTGCGACCTTTCCATCAAGGTCAACGGGCTTCAGCCGGGCGGCCCGGTTCGTTCGGTCAAGCTCTGGGCGCAGCCGTCGGGTAGGTGCACGCTGCAATGAGAGCGCTGCAACCTGCCAACCGGGTGCGTGTCGGAGCCCTGGCCATCGCTGTGGTGGTTCTCATTGTCGGTGTGGGACAGAGCTTTAGCAGCCTGCCGATGCTGTTCGCCACCGCGAGCTATTACGCCCAGTTCAGCGACTCCGGCGGATTGAGCAAAGGCGACAAGGTACGCGTCCTCGGCATGGACGTCGGCACGGTGCAAGACCTCAAGATCGACGGGGACCACATCGTGATGAAGTTTTCCACGGGCACGCGCACCATCGGTACCGACAGCAGGCTGGCGATCCGCACCGACACGCTGCTGGGCAAGAAGGTGCTCGAGATAGAACCGCGAGGTAGCCGGCCGCTGCGACCGGGCGCCGTATTGGCGCTGGGGCAGAGCACCACTCCGTATCAGATCTATGATGCGTTCTTCGACGTCACCAAAGCCGCCTCAGGCTGGAACATCGAGACGGTCAAGAAATCGCTGAATGTGTTGTCGCAGACCGTCAACCAGACCTACCCGCACTTGAGTGCGGCCCTCGACGGGGTGGCAAAGTTCTCCGACACACTGGGCAAGCGCGACGAGCAACTGAAACATCTGCTCGCGGAGGCCAGGAAGGTCGCGGGGGTCCTCGGTGACCGCAGTAAGCAGATCAACGCGCTGCTGCGGAACACCCAGGTGCTGCTGGCAGCGTTCAACGAGCGTGGACGAGCCATTGACGCGCTGCTGGCCAACGTGTCGGCCTTTTCCATCCAGGTGCAGGGTCTCATCAAGGACAACCCCAACCTGCACCACCTACTTGAACAGCTGCGATCTGTCACCGACTTGCTGGTTGCGCACAAGAAAGATCTTGCCGACGTGTTGACCACGCTGCGCAACTACACCGCAGCGTTGAGCGAGGCGGTCGGCTCGGGGCCCTACTTCAAGGTGATGATCGGCAACTTGCTGCCGTACTGGATCTTGCAGCCGTGGGTGGACGCCGCATTCAAGAAGCGCGGGATCGACCCGGAGGACTTCTGGCGCAGCGCCGGGCTGCCGGCCTTCCGGTTCCCCGACCCCAACGGCACCCGGTTACCCAACGGTGCACCCCCGCCTGCGCCGCCGGTACTCGAAGGCACCCCGGATCACCCGGGACCCGCAGTGGCGCCGGGCTCGCCGTGCTCGTATGTCCCACCGCCAGATCTCCTACCGCGGCCGGGCAACCCGATGCCGTGCGCCGGCGTCGATCAAGGGCAGGGTCCCTTCGGGCCGAACGGGCCGTATCCGGTGTTGCCCGACGTGCTCTCGTCGCCGCCGAAGCCGAATGGCCTGCCGCCGACGCCGGGGATCCCGGTTGCCGGGCGCCCTGGGGCGCCGGCGCCAGACGTGCCGGGTAGACCGGTGCCGCTGCCGCCTAATGCGCCGCCGGGGGCACGCCGGGAGGGCTTGCAACCGGCCGGTCCCACTCCGCCGCCGTCGACTTTCGCACCGGGCTGCCACCCGGACCCACAGCGCCACCGGGGCCCGGCCCGCAGCTACCGGCTCCGTTCATTACACCGGGCGGAGATGGGGGGTAATAGTCGGTGAGCACAATTTTCGATATCCGCAAACTGCAACTGCCGCGACTGTCGCGCGCGGCGGTGATCATCGGATCACTCGTACTTGCAGGCGGTCTGATTGCGGGTTTGGTAGGCGCGCAGCTCTATAGAAAACTGACCAACAACACTGTGGTGGCCTATTTCCCGCAGACCAACGCGCTCTACGCCGGGGACAAGGTTGTCATCATGGGCATCCGCGTCGGCGCGATCGACAGCATCGAACCGATCGGCGACAAAATGAAAGTGACCTTCCACTACTCCAACAAATACAAGGTGCCCGCCAATGCGCAGGCCCTGATCCTCAACCCTACGCTGGTGGCCTCACGGAGCATTCAGTTGGAGCCGCCGTATAAGGGTGGGCCGGTGCTGGCCGACAATGCGGTGATCCCAGAAGACCGTACCCAGGTGCCGGTGGAGTGGGATGATCTGCGCAACAACATTACTCATATCATCAACAACCTCGGCCCGACCAAAGATCAGAAGAAAGGGCCGTTCGGTGACGTCATCGAATCCTTCGCCGACGGGCTGGCGGGCAAGGGCAAGCAAATCAACAACACGCTGGACAGCTTGTCGACCGCACTGACCACCTTGGACGAAGGTCGCGGGGATTTTTTCGCGGTGCTACACAGCCTGGCGTTGTTCGTCAATGCGCTGCACCGAGACGACCAACAGTTCATCGCGCTGAACAAGGACCTATCCCAATTTACCGACAAGCTAACCAGTTCCGATCAGGCAGCCGCCAACGCCATACAACAGACCGACAGCCTGCTGTCCACCGCGAGCACATTCTTGACGGAGAACCGCGAGGTGCTGGCGCACGACGTCAACAACCTCGGCGAAGCCACCACCGCAATCATGCAGCCGGAACCGCGCGAGGGTTTGGAGACCGCGCTGCACATATTGCCGAACATGGCCGCCAACCTGCTTGCGATCTACGAGCCGGCACACGGCAGTTTGACTGGCGTGGCTGCGTTGACCAACTTTGCCAACCCAATGCAGTTCATTTGCAGCGCGATTCAGGCCGGCAGCCGACTCGGCTATCAAGATTCGGCGGAGCTATGTGCGCAATACCTGGCGCCGATCATGGATGCGATCAAGTTCAACTATTTCCCGTACGGAATCAACCTGTTCAGCTCCGCTGACACGTTGCCCAAGAACATCGCGTACTCCGAGCCGCGCTTGCAGCCGCCGCCCGGTTTCAAGGACACCACCGTCCCCGGGATCTTCTCACCGGATACACCGTGGTCCCACCGCAACTCCGAACCTGGATGGGTTGTCGCGCCGGGTATGCAGGGCATACAGGTTCAGCCGACCACGGCGAACCTGCTGACGCCGGCATCCTTGGCCGAGTTGATGGGCGGGCCCAATATCGCACCGCCACCACCCGGGCAGAACATGGCCGGCCCCCCGAATGCCTACGACGAGAACAACCCGCTGCCACCGCCGTGGTACCCGCAACCCCTGCCTTCGCCGACCGCGGCCCCGCCGGCACCGACAGGAGCCGGGTCGTGAGGCGTGCGTTAAGGCGGGTACGTCATAAAGCTTGGCAGGCATTGGCGTTGCTGACGGCCACGGTCGTGTTGACTTCATGTGGGCACTGGCGGGGCATCGCCAATGTGCCGTTGCCTGGCGGTCCCGGCAGTGGCAAGGGCTCTTACACCATCTACGTTCAGATGCCGAATTCGCTGGCGCTCAACGGTAACAGCCGGGTACTGGCGGCCGATGTGTTCGTCGGCACCGTTCGCGCGATCAGCCTGAAGAACTGGGTCGCCACCCTGACCGTGGACCTGGAGAAGGGTGTCAAGCTCCCGAAGAATGCCACCGCCAAGATCGGCCAGACCAGCCTGTTGGGTTCTCAGCACGTGGAACTGGCTGCACCGCTGAACCCGTCAGCACAGCTGCTGAAAAACGGTGACACCATTCCGCTGACCAATTCGTCGGCGTACCCCACCACCGAGCAGACGCTGGCCAGCCTGGCCATGGTGCTGCGCGGCGGCGGCGTCCCGAATCTCGAGGTGATCCAAAACGAGGTCTATAAGATTCTGGCCGGGCGTGCCCAACAGATCCGAGATTTTCTCGGCAAGCTGGACACCTTCGCCCGCCAGCTGAACCAGCAGCGCGACGACATCGGCCACGCCATCGACTCCACCGACCGGCTGCTGTCCTATGTAAGTAACCGCACGGACACGCTGGACCAGGTTCTGACCGAATTCCCGCCGCTGGTCGAGCATTTCGCCAAGCAGCGCGACCTGTTCGCCAACACCGTCGACACCGTGGGGCGGATCAGTAATGTCGTCGATCAGACATTGTCGGCCGCGCAGGGCGATCTGCATCAGGACCTGAGTCAGTTGCAGCGGCCGCTCAAGCAACTCGGCCGTGCCGCGCCATATGTGGTTGAGGCCTTGAGATTTCTGCTGTCACCGCCGTTCACGATCGACAGCGTGCCCAAGATCGTGCGCGGCGACTACATCAACGTCTCCGGAGCACTGGACCTGACGCTGAGTGCCGTCGACAATGCAATTTTCACTGGTACAGGGTTTTCCGGAGCCTTGCGCGCACTCGAACAGTCGTGGGGCCGCGATCCCGCAACGATGATTCCCGACATCCGGTTCACGCCGAACCCGGCCGACGCGCCCGTGGAGCGGGGTGAGTAAGCGATGTTGACGCGCTTCATCCGCATCCAGTTGATCGTGTTCGCTGTGTTGACGGTGACGGCACTGGTTGCACTGGGCTGGTACTACTTGCGCATTCCCAGCCAGCTCGGCGTCGGTCAGTATCGGTTGGTCGCGGAGCTGCCGGCGTCGGGCGGGTTGTATCGCACGTCGAATGTGACCTACCGAGGCATCCAGATCGGCAAGGTCACCAAGGTCGAGCCGACGAAACATGGTGTCCGGGCGACGCTGAGCATCGACAGCCGCTACAAGATCCCGATCGATGCGTCCGCCAATGTGCATTCGGTGTCGGCGATCGGAGAGCAATATCTGGACCTGGTGTCGACGGGAAACCCGGGAATGTTTCTCGCACCCGGACAAACCATCACCAAAGGCACGGTGCCCAGCGAGATCGGCCCCGCGTTGGACGCCGCCAACCGTGGCTTGTCGGTGTTACCCAAGCGCAAGATCGCGTCGCTGCTTGACGAAACGGCGCAGGCCGTCGGCGGATTAGGACCGGCGCTGCAACGGCTCGTCGATTCGACGCAATCGATCGTCGGTGATTTCCAGGCCAACATCTCCGACGTCGACGACATCATCCAGAACGCGGCACCGATCCTGAATAGCCAAGTCGACTCGGGTGATTCGATCGAGCGGTGGTCGCACAACCTCGACGTCCTTACCGCGCAGATCGCGCAAAACGACCAACATGTGCAGAGCATTTTGTCGAAAGCGGCGCCGACCGCCGATCAGGTCAATGAGGTGTTCAGTGACGTGCGCGAATCGCTGCCGCAGACGCTGGCGAACCTCGAGATCGTTGCCGACATGCTCAAGCGCTACAACAAAGGTCTCGAGCAGTTGTTGGTCTTCCTGCCCGAGGTCGGCGCGGTTGGGCAGACGTTGGTCGCGTCCGCTCCGGGGTCCGTGCTGCTGGATCTCAACCTGTCGCTCAATAATCCGCCGCCATGCCTGACCGGGTTCCTGCCGCCTTCGCAGTGGCGATCGCCAGCGGACACCAGCATGGCGCCATTGCCGTCCGGAACGTATTGCAAAATCCCGCAAGACACTCCGGCCAACGTGGTGCGCGGCGCCCGCAACTATCCGTGTGTCGACGTCCCCGGCAAGCGCGCGGCGACGCCACGCGAGTGCCGCGACAACAAACCGTATGTCCCGTTGGGCACCAACCCGTGGTACGGCGATCCCAATCAGCTGCGGAACTGTCCGGCCCCCGGTGCTCGCTGCGATCAACCCGTCGATCCGGGCAAGGTGATACCGGCGCCCTCGATCAACAACGGGCTCAACCCGCTACCGGCTGATCGGTTGCCCGCAGCGCCCCCGCCGGTCAATGATCCGCTGCAGCGGCCCGGATCGGGCACCGTGCAGTGCAACGGGCAACAGCCCAATCCGTGTATCTACACGCCGGCGAGCTCGACCGCGATCTATGTCCCGTCCAGCGGCGAAGTCGTGGGTCCCGATGGCAGCAAATACTCCCTCGAAGACTCGAACCACGTTGGGGACGACGGATGGAAGGACATGCTGGCGCCCGCCGGCTGACGCCCAGCCAGGCGACGTGGCGCACTAGCCTCGGGCGAGTGACAACCGAACGGGTGCGCGTCGACCTGAGCGGGGCGCCGCAGACGATGCTGGCGACGCTGTACGCGAAGGCGCTGGACGCCGACTTCAAGCAGCCGATTCTGGGTGATCGGTTCGCCAAGCAGATCGTCGAACGCATCGACTATGACTGGAAGCAGACCACGATCACGCCGCGCCGAGCGCCGTCGGTGACTACCCGGACCGCACACTTCGACGCGTGGACCAACCAATTCTTGGCCACCCATCCGCGAGCCGTCGTGTTGCACGTGGGCTGCGGTCTGGACAGTCGGTTCTTCCGGCTGCAGCCGGGTCCGGGTGTCGAATGGTACGACGTCGACTACCCCGAGGTCGCCGCGCTTCGCACCCAGCTCTACCCGGTCGCGGAGCACTATCACGTCGCCGCCGCCTCGGTCACCGATCCGGGCTGGCTGACCGACATTCCCGCCGACCGGCCGGCGCTGATGCTCGGCGAAGGACTGACCATGTACCTGACCGAACAAGACGGCACCGCTCTGCTGCGCAGGGTGGTAGGGCATTTCGGTTCGGGTGAACTGCAGTTCGACGCGTTCAACTGGCTTGGGATCAAGGCGCAGGTGCTTAACACGGTGGTGCGCCGCTCGGGATCCACCCTGCGCTGGGCGATCAACGGGCCCGACGACATCGTCGCGGCGGTGCCCGGGGTCCGGCTGGTGGCCTGGCAGCGCTGGTTCGAGTCGGACACGTTCGCAAAGTTGCCGCGCTCCGCCCAGCTGATGGGCAAGGCGATGGCGCTGGTTTCCCCCGTGGCCAACATGTCCCAATATCACCGCTACGCGTTCGGAACGCCGTGAATGCATCTACCGCGGGAATACCGGGGGAATCTTGCGCGCCACACGGTGTTGAACTAACTATTCACACGTGAGGAGATGTCACCATGACCAGTCGGCCTATCTTGGAACCCACCACCGAGCATCCGATCACGATCAACCCGACCCAGGCGCGGGTTGTCGTTCGGGTCAATGGCGAGGTCGTCGCCGACACCCACAACGCACTGCAGCTGCAAGAGTCCACTTACCCTGCAGTGCAATACATTCCGCTTGAAGATGTCGTACAAGAGCTGCTTACCAGCACCGACACCAGCACGTATTGCCCATACAAGGGTGAAGCTGGCTACTACAGTGTGACGACCGCCGCGGGCGACACCATCGACGACGTGATCTGGACCTATGAACAGCCCTACCCAGCGGTGGCGGCAATCGCCGGGCACGTCGCCTTCTATCCCGACAAAGCCGAGATCAGCGTCGACCCGGACTAAGAACTCGCCGGGCCGAACACCTGCGCAGCGAGTTGGGTGTCGCCGTATTCGCGCAACGACATGATGAGCCCGTCGCGGGTCTCGAAAATGAAGACCGCGGGGCTTTCGTAGTGCATGCCGTCGACGGTCTCGCCGTCGGTCAGCGCCTCGATCACTACGCTTTCGCCATCGTTGAAGCATTGGATGAAGTCGAGGTTCATCTCGACACGGCGCTTGCGGCGCTCGACCTCCTGGCGCAGCGCCGCCTTATCGACGAATTCGCGGCTCTGAATGCTCCAGTACGTGAAGTCGTCACTCAGCAGCCCGAAGCATTCGTCGACGTCCCCGCCGTCGGACAGGCACTGCAAAAACATCCACGCCAGTTCCGACTGCGGATCGTCGAACGGGGTGGTCACCTCGCCATCCTGACCTGAAGACCGTTACCGGTCAATCATGGTCGGGCGCCCAGGCGAGAGCCGAACCTATGATCATCGAAATGCGGCGTCCGGCGGGAGCAGATGGTGAGTAGGGCTCGCACACTGACGTTCGCGGGCGTCGTCAGCCCCGGGCTGACGCTTTTCCCGCTCCGCCGAGGTTCTGGTGATCCCTGCTTTCAGGTTGGTGATGACGGCGCTATCTGGCGGACCAGCCTGTTGGGCAGCGGATCTGTCACAGCCCGAATCAGCCGGGCTGCGCCCGATGCCGTCGAATGCACGGCATGGGGAAGCGGCGCCGAGGAATGCCTCGACGCCCTCCCGGCCATGCTCGGCGCGCAAGACGATGCATCAGACTTCGTCCCGGCCGATCCGATCGTCGCCGCCGCGCTCCAACGAGTGCCGCATCTGCGGCTGGGGCGCACCGGACAGGTATTGGAAGCCCTCATCCCGGCGGTCATCGAGCAGCGGGTGCCAGGCGCCGACGCATTCCGGGCCTGGCGGCTGCTGGTGACCAAATTCGGCACGCCGGCGCCGGGACCCGCGCCGGCGCGGATGCGGGTGCCGCCGTCAGCCGACGTGTGGCGGCACCTCCCGTCGTGGGAATACCACCGTGCCAACGTCGATCCCGGACGGGCACGGACCATCGTCAGCTGTGCGCAGCGGGCGCCGTCGTTGGAACGGCTGGCGTCATGGCCGGCCGCAAAGGCCCGAGACGCGCTGCTCTCGCTGCCCGGAGTCGGAGCGTGGACGGCCGCCGAGACAGCCCAACGCGCATTCGGCGATCCCGACGCCTTATCGGTGGGTGACTACCACATCCCCAAGATGATCGGCTGGACGCTGCTGGGACGTCCGATTGTCGATGCCGACATGGTCGAGCTGCTCGAGCCCATGCGACCGCATCGCTACCGGGTGGTCCGGTTGCTGGAGGCCAGTGGACTGGCCTACGAGCCACGACGCGGCGCGCGACTGCCCGTACAGGACATCCGCGCGCTGTGACACGCCTTGCGGTTACCGCGCGCGCTCATCGGGTATGAGACCAGCCATGACTCAGTTCACGATCCCCGGCATGACCGAAAAGCAGGCAATTAAAGTCGCTGGGCTGCTGCAGAGGCAGCTGAGCACCTACAACGATCTGCATCTGACGCTCAAGCACATCCACTGGAATGTGGTTGGCCCCAACTTCATCGGGGTGCACGAGATGATTGATCCGCAGGTGGAACTGGTGCGTGGCTACGCCGACGAAGTAGCCGAGCGGATCGCGACCCTTGGTGGGTCGCCGCACGGTACCCCGGGCGCAATCCTCAAGGACCGCACCTGGGACGACTATTCCGTTGGCCGCGACACCGTGCAGGCGCACCTGGCCGCGCTTGACCTGGTTTACAACGGTGTTATCGAAGACACCCGCACCGCCATCGCGGAAACCGAAGAGCTGGATCCGGTCACCCAGGACATTCTCATCGACCAGGCCGCCGAGCTGGAAAAGTTCCAGTGGTTCGTGCGGGCTCACCTGGAGAATGCCGGCGGCAAGCTGGCTCACGAGGGCTCGTCAACCGAACGGAGTGCGGCGAAGGCCGCCCGGC
>DASZKQ010000119.1:0-6501 GCA_035552835.1 Mycobacterium sp.
GGCGGTGCTGATCATCTTGCGCGCGGCCGCTCATCCCGGGAATTGGTCGCTCTTCGACGGCGGCTATACATTCGCGTCCAAAATTGCTTCTGCAGCAAACGAATTCAGTGAACCGTTACCGACCGGGGCGTATATCTCGGCTGGATTTGTGTTGTTCGTCTTGACGTTCATCGTCAACGCGGTCGCCCGCGCGATCGTTGGCAGGGAGGTCAAGACGTGAGCGCCGTCACCCTCGACCTGCCGGTCAAAGCTGTGGCGGTTCGGCGGATCAGTTTCGGGCGGCGGATCAAAAACGGCGTCGCGGGACTGTTTTTCGTCGCTTCGTTCACCATCGCGTTGGTACCGTTGGTCTGGCTGCTGTGGGTTGTTGTGCAACGAGGCTGGTACGCCATCACGCAACCCGGATGGTGGAGTCACTCATTGCGCGGAGTGCTGCCGGAGCAGTTCTCCGGCGGGGTTTATCACGCCCTCTACGGGACCGTCGCGCAGGCTGCGGTGGCGGCAATCCTGGCCGTACCACTGGGATTCATGACCGCGGTGTACTTGGCGGAATACCGTTCCAGTCGGCTGGCGCGGGTCACCACCTTCATGGTCGACGTGCTGGCCGGGCTGCCGTCGATCGTGGCAGCGTTGTTCATCTTCAGCCTGTGGATCGCCACCTTGGGATTTCAGCAGAGCGCCTTCGCTGTGTCACTCGCGTTGGTGTTGCTGATGCTGCCAATCGTGGTGCGGTCGACTGAGGAGATGCTCAAGTTGGTCCCCGACGACCTGCGAGAAGCCAGCTACGCGTTGGGCATTCCGAAATGGAAAACCATCATGCGGATCGTCGTTCCAGTTGCGATGCCGGGCATCATCTCCGGTGTCTTGTTGGCGATCGCGCGTGTTATGGGCGAAACGGCGCCGGTGTTGGTGCTGGTCGGATATAGCCGCGCCATCAACTTCGACATCTTCAACGGCAACATGGCATCGCTACCGCTGTTGATCTATACCGAACTCAACAATCCTGAACACGCTGGCTTCCTACGGGTTTGGGGCGCTGCACTGACATTGATCATCGTGGTAGCGGTGGTCTACCTGGTGGCCGCCGCGGCCAACCGCATGATTGCAATCCGCCGGCGCTGACCCGCTACCCGGGACAACCGGCAACGACGAACTTGATAACTCTGTCGTTGCCGCGGTCGGCGACATACACGTTCCCCGCATTGTCCACCGTGAGCTGCAAGGGCGTATTGAGCCCGGTAAGTGCCAGTGGCGTAGGAACATTCGAACCGGACGCCAACTTCAGGACCTGGTTGCTGTCGTGTTCGCTGACGTAGACGTTGCCGGCACCGTCCACAGCCACACCCCACGGGACAGTCAAGCCGGTAAACGGCAGCACTGTCTGGTTGTTGGACCCAGCCTCCAGCTTCACCACCCTGTTGTTGTCGGTGTCGGCGACGTACACGTTGCCGGCCGGGTCCACCGCCACACCATCTGGGTTGTTCAGTCCGGTGAACGGCAAAACGGTCGGGGCGTTCGACCCGGCTGGCAACTTCACCACCCTGTTGTTGCCGCGGTCGGCGACGTACACGCTGCCGGCGCTGTCCAGCGCGATGCCCTCTGGGTAATTGAGGCCGGTGAACGGCAGCTGAGTCTGGTTGTTCGAACCGGCCGGCAACATCACGACCCTGTTGTTGAAGTCGGTGACGTACACGGTGCCCGCCGAGTCGACGGCGACCGCCTGGGGTTGGTACAGGCCGGTGAACGGCAGCACTGTCGGCGTGCTCGACCCGGGCGTCAACTTCACCACTCGGCCATACATGCCTTGGTTGGTGACGTACACCGCGCCGGACGAGTCGACTGCCACCCCGCCGGGGGACAGCCGGAAGTTCAGCCCGTTGAACGGCAGCTCGTTTTGCCCGCAGGCTTGCGGTGCCGGACCCGCAGAGTGCGGTCTTACCAGGTAGCCGAGAACGGCGACGAGCAGGACCACCGCAACGGCCGCGAGGATCCACCACTTGCGTTTGCTGGGGCGCTCGGGCGCGCTGGGTGCGAAATCAGGATGCTGCACGTCGGGTTGTGGGCGCAGCGGCGGTGGGCCGACGGGCCCCGGGGCGGGCGGTCGCCAGTTCGCGGCGCCGTTGCCGGCCGGCGCGGGACGCGCCATTGTCTCGGCGGCGGCGGCGTCCTCGCCGTGGCGCAAAATGCTTTCCGCCTGGTGCTGCTCGGGTGCAGTCAGCGCGTCGAGTGCGGCGTTGGCCAGCTCACCGGCGCTGCGGTAACGCTCGTCGGGGTTTTTGGCCATCCCTTTGGCGATCACCTCGTCCAAGGCCGCCGGAATCCGTCCGGGTCGCAGCTGGCTGGGCCGCGGGGGAGGCTCCATCAGATGTGCGGCAACCAGCCGTTCGATGCGGTCGGCCCGAAACGGTGGTGAGCCGGTCAGACACTCGCCCAATACACAGGCCAGCGCGTAAATGTCGGAGCGATAGGTGACCTCATTACCGGTGAACCGCTCCGGCGCCATGTATTTGTAGGTTCCCATCGCCATCCCGGTCTGGGTCAACCCCTGGTCGGTGGCTGCGCGAGCAATACCGAAATCGACCAGATAGGCGAAGTCGTCCCCGGCGATCAGCACATTCTCTGGTTTCACGTCGCGGTGCGTCACCCCGCTGGCATGCGCGGCGTCCAGCCCGGAGGCAACCTGACGCATAATGGCCACCGCCCGTGGCGGGCTCATCGGCCCGTTGCGTTTCAGCACGGTGGCCAAGTTGGCGCCTTCGATCAGGCGCATGTCCAGATACAGCTGGCCGTTGATCTCTCCGTAGTCGTGGATCGGCACCACATGTGGCTCAGTCAACCGTCCCGCGGCGCCGGCCTCGCGTTGCATCCGGGCGCGAAACATCGGGTCGTCGGAGAACTGCGGTGAGATCAGCTTGAGCGCTACTATCCGGCCCTTGCGAGTGTCCTCGGCCTCGTAGACCTCGCCCATCCCGCCGCGGCCCAGCAGCCGCATTAGCCGGTAGGGCCCAAACCACGACCCCGCCCGCGAACCCGGCTGGCTGTTGCTCACCGTCGATGCTCCCTTCCCCTGGTCGCGGCGTTAGGCGTCCCTGCCATCACAACGAAACTCGCTTCATCACGAGATATCATTCACGGCCGCTGCGAGTTTCGATTGAAACGAGCTCGGGATGGGGACATATCCGTATTGGTCCAAACCGGCTTGCCCGTCACCAATTGTCGCCTGCATGAATGCTTTTACCGCCGCGCCGGTCGCGGAGTCCGGATATTTCGAGCAGACGATTTCATAGGTTGCCAGCACGATCGGGTAGGCACCGGCCTGCGTGGGCTTGTAAAACGACGAGGTGTCGACAGCCAGGTCATTGCCCTGTCCCGCGAATTTGGCCCCGGCGATCGTCTTGCCGACCGAGTCGGCAGTGATCGTCACCGGATCCGGGCCCGCCGACGTCACGATCTGGGCCATGGCCAACTGATGGCCCACCGCAAAAGACCACTCGTTGTAGGTGATCGAGCCGTCCGTTGCCCGCAACGCCGCCGACGTGCCCTCGTTTCCGCTGGCGCCCTGCCCGACACCCCCGTCGAAGTTTTCGTCGGTACCCTTGCCCCACGCGCCGTCGGATGCGGCATCGAGGTACTGCTGGAAGTTATACGTAGTACCGGATTTATCGCTGCGGAAGACGACGTTTATCGGCGTTGCGGGCAGTTTGACGTTTGCGTTGAGCGCTTTGATTGCCGGGTCGTTCCAGGCGGTGATGCTGCCATTGAAGATCTTGGCCGTGGTGGGACCGTCCAGGTTCAGCGAACTCACGCCGACGATGTTGTAGGTGACCGCTATCGGGCCGAACACCGCAGGAAGGTCCCAGGCGGGCGAACCGCACCGCTCTTGCGCCCGGTCGCGCTCACCCATCCCAGGATCCAACGGCTTGTCGGAGCCCGCCAGGTCGGTTTCGTTAGTCAGGAGCTGCTCCACTCCGGCGCCGGAGCCATCCGCGTTGTAGTCCAGTGTGTAGCCCGGGCACGCCCGAATATAGGCGTAGACAAATTGCTCGATCGCGTTCTCCTGCGCGGTCGAACCGCTTGCCAACAGTTTCTTCTTGCCGGCGCAGTTGACGGGTACCGGCGGAGGGGCGGAGCCAGACGACGATGCTGACGAGCTGCCTTTGCTGCCGCATGCCGACAGGACCAGCGTGCCGACGACCAGCAGGCTCAGCGCGGCGGCAGATCGGTTGAACTTCACAACCCTCCTCTGATCCTTTTCTGATGTTGAGTCGCGGCTCGGCAACAGCACGTTAAGCCCATAGTTAACAGATAACCCTTCAGAGGTGAATAAATCTTTAATGACGGCTTTGTGCTGGCTTAGTGTGTCCTGCGAGGAACCTGCCTGC
The DNA here is from genome assembly GCA_035552835.1 of Mycobacterium sp. Classification (GTDB taxonomy): domain Bacteria; phylum Actinomycetota; class Actinomycetes; order Mycobacteriales; family Mycobacteriaceae; genus Mycobacterium. The sequence goes on from DASZKQ010000119.1 coordinate 4,383, forward strand.
TTAGATGCGACCACAGCTTTGCCGCAGTCATCATCGACGCAGCTCAGGCCCCTTTGTCGATACCTGCCAGGAATTCCAGCAGCAGCTCGTTGACGATTGCCGCCTGCTCAATCTGTGGGCAGTGACCGGCCGCCTCGACCACAGCCGACCGCCCCCCGGGAATCTGGTCGGCGATCTCTTTCGCCCAGCCCGGCGGGAGAAGCTTGTCGCAGCCACCCTCGACCACAAGCGTCGGAACCGAGACACGTTCGTAAGCCCGTTTGCTCGACGGTGTCGGCGGCGGCGCAGCACCGGGCCGGCGGAAACGGGCCGCGGCGAGCGCCTCCCATGCACCGGGAGCGATGCTGGATTCGAAACGACGCTGGACGTAGTCGTCGTCGGCCGGATAGGACGGATCGTGAAAGAGCGCCTCCACGATGCGGCGCATGGCCGGCACCGTCGCGTCGTAGTCGTAGAGCGCCTCCATGTGCTGGTTGCGCTGGATTTCACCGCCACCACAAATGGCCACCATGCTGCGCATCGATAGCACCGGGGAATCCGACGTGGCGCCGGTGAGCAAGTTGATAGCGCCCATCGAGTTGCCGATGAAGTGTGGGGCGTCAACGCCGAGTTCGTCGCAGAATCGGGCGATGTGGCGGATCCGCATACCGCGCCCGTCGTTGAAATCGATGACCTTGGCCGACTGCCCGAAGCCCAGCATGTCAGGCGCCAGCACCCGATACCGTGCAGCGAGCGCGGGTATGGTGTGCTCCCAGCCGATTTCGGCGCTGGCACCGAACTCCCCACCGTGCAGAAGGATCACCGGGTCGTCGGTGCCGGCTTCCAGGTAGCTGGTGAGCAGCCCGTCGACGACGACAGTTTTGCGTCGAAACTCCATGGCTGGTCCCTCAGTTCGGGTCGAGCGGGCCGACGGGTTTGGTGGTCGTCGCATGGACCAGCAGTTCGGCCAGCTGCTGCGGCTGACTCAGGAACGGACAATGCGACGTGTCGATGGTCAACTGCTCGACGCCGAGTCGCTGGGCCACCATATCTGCCAGCCAACGGGGCATCGAGCGGTCCTGCAAGCAGCGGATGAAGCTGCGGGGCAGATCAGCCCGCCAGAACCGCGGGATAGACACCGGCGCCACCGTGGTTTCGCCGAAGCGCTCCGGGCCAAGTCGCTCGAACGCCCAGCGGGCGGTCGGCTCGTCGCAGTCATGCCAGAAGTACTCCCACGCGCCTTGTAGGTCGGCGAAGGTCATCGCGCCGTCCTCGCTGAAATTCAGATAGCCCAGCATCTTTCCGGCGTCGCCGTCGAACTCACCGTCCTCGGAGTTGCGCATCGTCATGGCCTCGGGGTAGCTGCGGCCTTCGCGCGGCAGGGCCGCGGCCAGGTAGACAATGTGGCTGACTCGATCTGCCGCGGCGTCAGCCGCGAGCGTCGCATCGAACCCGCCGCCGGAATGCCCGACGAGCACATCACCGGGCTGCAGTACCGACAAGATGGCCTCTCTGCGGTTGTCGAGGGTCGACTCCTCGTTCAACCGCTCGCCATGACCGGGAAGGTCGACCGCGACCGCTGTGTGGCCGAGCTGCTCGAGTTCGGGGATCGTGCGACTCCAGCACCAAGCGGCGTGAAACCCCCCGTGCACCAGTACAAATCGCATGGCTCGTCCGCTACCTGGTGACCTGGCCGGGACCCGATCGCGCGAACGTCAACAACTGCGACGCCAACAGTTCCAGTTGATTGGCGCACGTCACGTCGACCAGTTCTCCTGCCTCGTCCCAGATTTGGTCTGCGGAGTTGATCGCGACGCCGAGCGGAGTGGGCCAGGCCCGCAGCGCATGACCGACGGCGCGGAGCTGGTCCAGCGTGCCGACCGCCGCCTGCCACCCGTAAGCACAGCTAATGCAGCCCCACGGTTTGTTGTCGAGGTAAACGCGGGAGTCGTCTCGCATATCTTCGATGTAGTCAAGTGCGTTCTTCACCAATCCGGATATGCCGCCGTGGTATCCGGGCGACCCGACGATGACGGCGTCTGCCTCCCGCAGCGCCTCGATCAGCTGAATTGCCGCTGGCGTACGGGCCGGTTCGTGCGGGTTGTACATCGGTAATTCGATGTCCTGGCCGCAATAAAGT
>DASZKQ010000120.1:0-31603 GCA_035552835.1 Mycobacterium sp.
TTGTCACCAGTGTCTTCGAGGTCGAACCACGTTGTCGCAGAATCATGTTCGATCCTGATCACCGCAATACCACGGCGCGTCGAGTGTGCGAATTCGCCGGCTGCACGTTCCTCGGTGAGCACGACATGAGCAATCGTCGAATGGCGCTGTACGCGTTGTCCCGATCACCCACCGACGTTCCTGCTGCTCGGTAACGAGTTCCCAAGCACTTCATCGGTACCGCGCTCGCCCTTTCCAAAAGCACCTACGGTTTGGGCTGCAGCGCGCTGGCGGCATCGGCGCTGCCGTCGCCGTCGGGGTCGGTCAGCTTGACGTCCCACCGTCCGTCGCCATCGGTATCGACGTAGCCCGTCACGCCGTTCTCCTCGGCGCAGATTGCGCGGTCGGCCAGCCCATTTCCGTCGCTGTCAAGCAGCCGGTCGTCGACCTGACCGTCACCGTCGAAGTCAACCAGCGGCCCACCGCTGTGCTCGACGCCGTCGAGCCCTAACCAGCGGAGTTGCCCAACGGCGGTATTGCCCTGCGCCGGCTGGCCCGCGCGCGGCGGACCCACGGCCACCGCCCAGGTTCCCGACCCGTCGTCGGTGAAGTAGCTTTCCGCGGTGCCGTCGTTGTCGAGATCGAGTACGGCATGGTCGGCGATACCGTCGCCGTCGAAATCGGCTAAGGCGTCATCGGCCAGACCGTCGCCGTCGAAATCCAGACTGACCGCATCCAGCCGGCCGTCACCGTCCAGGTCGATATCCGGGCCGCGGTCCCAGATCGTCGCCGTGCCGTCGCCGGCACCCAAGCAGTACTCCATGCCAAGTGGGACGCCGCCGGGCCACTACTGGTTCCAGCGGGAGCGCCACCAGGTCATCAGCTCGGCCGTCGCCTCGTCCCGGGTCAGCGGGCCGCGATCCAACCGCAATTCTTTGAGGTAGTTCCACGCCTCCCCGACCTGCGGGCCCGGCGGAATGCCCAGCAGTTCCATGATCTCGTTGCCGTCCAAATCGGGGCGGACCCGCTGCAGGTCCTCCCGGGCGGCCAGCTCGGCGATGCGCGCCTCCAGGCTGTCGTAGTTGGCCTGCAGCCGGGCGGCTCGCCGCCGGTTGCGGGTGGTGCAGTCGGCCCGCACCAACTTGTGCAGCCGAGCCAACAGCGGTCCTGCGTCGGTGACATAGCGACGCACCGCCGAGTCGGTCCACCGGCCCTCGCCGTAGCCGTGGAATCGCAGATGCAGGTACACCAGCTGCGATACGTCGTCGACCATTTGTTTGGAATACTTCAACGCCCGCAACCGTTTTCGAGTCATCTTGGCCCCGACCACCTCGTGGTGATGGAAGCTGACTCCGCCGTCGGGCTCGTGCTTGCGGGTGGCCGGCTTGCCGATGTCGTGCAGCAGTGCGGCCCAGCGCAACACCAGGTCAGGGCCTTCTGGTGGGGGGTCTTCCAAGGCGATCGCCTGGCGCAGCACGGTCAGCGAATGCTGGTAGACGTCTTTGTGCTGGTGGTGCTCGTCGATCGCCATTTGCATGCCGCCGACCTCGGGCAGCACGACTTCGCCCATCCCGGTCTGCACCATCAGCTCGATGCCGGCCACCGGGTCGTCGCCCACCAGCAGTTTGTCCAGTTCGGCTGCTACCCGCTCGGTGGTGATCCTGGCCAACTCCGGCGCCATCTCCTCGATCGCCGAGCGCACCCGCGGGGCGACCGCGAAGCCGAGTTGCGAGACGAACCGCGCGGCGCGCAGCATCCGCAGCGGGTCGTCGCCGAACGACTCCGACGGGATAGTCGGGGTATCCAGCACGCCGGCCCGCAACGCGGCCAAACCGCCTAGGGGATCAACGAATTCGCCGGGTCCGGCTGCCGTGATGGGCACCGCCATCGCGTTCACGGTGAAGTCGCGGCGCACCAGATCGTCGCCCAGCGAGTCGCCGAAACGCACTTCCGGGTTGCGCGACACCCGGTCATAGCGGTCGGCGCGGAAGGTGGTGATCTCCAGCCGCTGTTCACCCTTGCCCACGCCGACGGTGCCGAACGCGATGCCGGTGTCCCACAGCGCGTCTGCCCACGGCCGCAGCAACTTCTGCACCTGCTCGGGCCGGGCGTTGGTGGTGAAGTCCAGATCGGGGCTCAGCCGGCCCATCAGCGCATCGCGCACCGAGCCGCCCACCAGATACAACTCGTGGCCAGCGGCGGCGAACACCGAACCGAGCTCGCGCAGCACGTCGGCGTGCCTGTTCAAGGCAACCGCGGCGGCGGTCAGCAGATCGGCATTGTCGGCGGCTTCAGGCACGTTCGGATAGCGTAGTCCGGCGCCTCCCCGGGCCGTTCCGGCCCGCACCGTCGCCGGACCCGATCAGCCTAATCTGGCGCCGGGCTGTACACGACCGGCGAGTGCGCCGGGGAGCGTCGTAGCACGCCAGCTACTATCGCTTGGGTGTCGGAAGGCGAAAAAGCGCAACCACGTCGGCGCCGGGGGCGGCGTCGTGGTCGGCGCGGCGCCGGGTCCGGCCACGGCAAAACCGACAATGCGGCGATCGACGGCAGCACACCACCCGGTGACGAAAAGCCCGCTCGGTCCCATTCCACCCGCGGCGGCCCTGAACGACTCCGAACTGTGCACGAAACGTCGGCCGGCGGACTGGTCATCGACAACATCGACAGACCTCGCGAAGAGCAGGTCGCCGCGCTCATCGGCCGCGTCGATCGCCGCGGTCGGATGCTGTGGTCGTTGCCCAAGGGGCATATCGAGCTCGGTGAGACGGCCGAGCAGACCGCGATCCGCGAGGTCGCCGAAGAGACCGGGATTCAGGGCAGCGTGTTGGCGGCGCTCGGCAGGATCGACTACTGGTTCGTCACCGACGGGCGGCGAGTGCACAAGACCGTGCACCATTATTTACTGCGCTGCTCGGGTGGAGAGCTGTCCGACGAGGACGTCGAGGTCGCCGAGGTGGCGTGGGTGCCGATTTCCGAGTTGGTGTCCCGGCTGGCCTACGCCGACGAACGCAAACTGGCCGAGGTGGCCGACGAGCTGATCGACAAGCTGCAGACCGACGGCCCGGCCGCGCTGCCGCCACTGCCGCCCACTTCGCCGCGGCGGCGGCCGCAAACTCACTCGCGCACCCGAAACCGTCGGCCCGACGAGTCAGTGCGAGGCCGGAAGAACGGTCGCGGTCCGGGGCCGTGACCTCCTCGCGGCTCCGGCAGGCCGCCGTCGTGCGCCTCGCCGTCGTGGTCGGCATCCTGACTGGTTTAGGAGCCGCGCTCACACTACCCATCGTCGCGCCGCGCGCCGCCGCGGGCGAGCCCGGCGCAACTCCGTTCGTCCAGGTCCGGATCGACCAGGTGACCCCGCAGACGGTCACCACGACCAGCGAGCCCGTCGTCACCGTCAGCGGATCCGTGACCAACGTAGGAGACCGTCCGGTCCGCGACGTCGTGGTCCGCCTCGAGCACGCCCCGGCGGTCAACACATCGGCCGGGCTGCGCACGAACCTCGACGGCAGCACCGACCAATACGAGGCGGCTGCCGACTTCCTGACTGTGGCTAGTGAGCTGCAACGCGGCCAGAAGGTCGCCTTCAAGCTGTCCGCCCCGGTCCGTTCGCTGACCAAACCCTCGCTGGCGATCGGCAAGCCCGGCGTCTACCCGCTGCTGGTCAACGCCAACGGAACACCGGACTACGGCGCACCGGCACGACTCGACAACGCGCGGTTCCTGCTGCCCGTGGTAGGAGTACCACCGGATCCGCTGGATACCTCCGGCGACGCGTTGAGCGCCGTCGTCGCGCCCGACACCTCCAAACCCGTCCCGATCACCATGCTGTGGCCACTGGCCGACCGGCCCCGACTGGCGCCCGGTGCACCCGGCGGCACGATCCCGGTGCGGTTGCTGGACGACGAGCTGGCGACCTCACTGGCCACCGGCGGCCGGCTGGACATCTTGCTGGCCGCGGCCGAGTTCGCGACCAGCCGCGACGTCGACCCCGACGGCGCTGTCAGCCGCTCGCTGTGCCTGGCCGTCGACCCGGACCTTCTGGTCACCGTCAACGCGATGACCGTTGGTTACGTCGTCTCCGACTCCCCCGACGGCGCTGCCCAACCACCGGGTACGCCGACGCATCCGGGGACCGGGCAGGCCGCGGCGGCGAGCTGGCTGAACCGGTTGCGCGCACTGGCTCACCGGATGTGTGTGGCCCCGCTGCAATACGCCCAGGCCGACCTCGACGCGGTGCAACGTGTTGGCGATGCCGGACTCAGCGCGATCGCCACCGGCTCGGCCGGCGACATCGTCGACCAAATCCTGGGCGTCACTGCGGTCCGCGGCGCCACCCTCATCCCCGATGGCTCGTTGACCCGCCGCACCGTGAACCTGTTGAGCGCCAACGGCAACAGCGTGGTGATCGCTGCCGCCGACCCTTCCGCAGAAGAAACTGCCGCCGCAGCGCCGGCCCCGGCGGGCACCGCGCCGCGGCGGCTATCCCCGCAGGTGGTCGTCGAGCCGTTCGACCCCGCCGTTGGCGCTGCCTTCGCGGCGGCCGGCTCCGATCCGGTCGCCCCGACTTACTTGAACGCTGCGCTTGCGGTTCGGCTTCAACACGACTCCGAGACCGCCCGCCGTCAGGACGCACTGGGCTCGGTGCTGTGGCGGACGCTGCAGCCGAGCGTGACCCCGCGCCCCGAGATTCTGTTGCCGCCGACCAACTGGAAACTGCGGTCCGACGACGCGGGCGCCATCTTGACCACGCTGGCGACGGCAATCCGCTCCGGGCTGGCGGTGCCACGTCCGCTGCCGGCGCTGATTGCCGACGCATCAGCCACTCCACCCGTCACCGCCACGCCACTCCTTTCCGGCGTCGAGGCAGCCGAACGCGGCCGGTTCGATAACAGCGTCGTCGCCACGATCGCTAACGAGGTGGACCGGCTGTGGGGGCTGACCGCGGCGTTGACGAGCGATGCCCGCACCGGGCTGACCGGTGTCGGCTATACCGCGCCGCTGCGCGAGGACATGCTGCGTGCCGTCAGCCAGGCCCAACGACCCGACACCCGCAACGGACTGGCACAAGGACGGCTGCAACTCGTCGGCACCGCGATAGCTGACTTGTTCGGCGCGGTCACCATCGTCAACCCGACCGGGTCCTACACGTTGGCCACCGAGCACAGCCCGCTCCCGCTGGCCCTGCACAACGGGCTGGCCGTTCCGATCCGGGTGCGACTGCACGTCGAAGCCCCGCCCGGGATGCGCGTCACCGATCTCGGCGAAATGGAGTTGCCGCCGGGATATCTGCCGTTGCGGGTGCCGATCGAAGTGAACTTCACCCAGCGCGTGGCCATCGACGTGACGTTGCGCACCCCGGCCGGTGTGCCGTTGGGCGAGCCGGTGCGGCTGTCGGTGCACTCCAACGCCTACGGCAAAGTGCTGTTCGCGATCACGCTGAGTGCGGCGGCAGTGCTGGTGGCGCTGGCGGGACGACGGCTGTGGCACCGCTTCCGTGGCCAGCCGGACCCCGCCGACCTTGATCGCCCGGACGCGCCGCCCGCCGGTGCGGACCGTCAAGGGGATCACCTCGTCGACGAAGAGCATCGCATATGAGTTCCGCCGGCCGGCCCGTGCCGCCACCGGCGCAGCCACCTCCGAGGCACCCAGGTGCCCACCCCCGTCGGCCGCGACGTGCGGGGCCGCCGACCGGGCCGCTGCCGCCGACCGGGCTGGTGTCGTCGCAGACCACACCGCCACAGAACCGTCCTGAGCTCTCCGACGCCGCGCTGGTGGCGCGCTCCTGGGGAATGGCGTTCGCAACCCTGATCAGCCGCCTCACCGGTTTCGCCCGGATCGTCATCCTGGCCGCGATCCTGGGCGCGGCGCTGTCCAGCGCATTCACGGTAGCCAACCAGCTGCCGAACCTGGTCGCCGCGCTGGTGCTGGAGGCGACGTTCACCGCGATCTTCGTGCCAGTGCTGGCGCGCGCCGAGCGGGACGACGCCGACCGCGGTGCGGCGTTCGTCCGGCGTTTGGTGACGCTGGCCACCACCTTGCTATTGGTGACCACGCTGCTGTCGGTGGCCGCCGCCCCCTTGCTGGTGCAGTTGATGCTGGGCCGCAACCCTCAGGTCAACGAACCGCTCACCGTGGCGTTCGCCTATCTGTTGTTGCCGCAGGTGATCTTCTACGGCCTCTCCTCGGTGTTCATGGCCATCCTGAATACCCGCAACGTGTTCGGGCCGCCGGCCTGGGCGCCCGTCGTCAACAACGTCGTCGCAATCGCGACCCTGGGCGCCTACCTGGCGACGCCGGGACAACTGTCCGTGGACCCCGTGCAGATGGGCAACGCCAAGCTGCTGGTGCTGGGCGTTGGAACCACGTTGGGCGTGGTCGCGCAGAGCGTGGTGCTGCTGGTGGCGATCCGCCGTCAGCGCATCAGCCTTCGCCCGCTGTGGGGAATCGACGAGCGGCTCAAACGCTTCGGCGCGATGGCCGCCGCGATGGTGTTCTACGTGCTGATCAGCCAGATCGGTCTGATCGTCACCAACCAGATCGCCAGCACCGCAGCCGCTTCCGGCCCGGCTATCTACAACTACACCTGGCTGGTGCTGATGCTGCCGTTCGGCATGATCGGGGTGACGGTGCTGACCGTGGTGATGCCGCGGCTGAGCCGCAACGCCGCCGCCGACGACACCCCGGCGGTGCTGGCCGACCTCTCGCTGGCCAGCCGATTGACGATGATCACGCTGATCCCGACGGTGGCGTTCATGACGGTCGGCGGGCCGGCGATCGGCAGTGCGCTGTTCGCCTATGGCCATTTCGGTGATGTCGACGCCGGCTACCTGGGCACGGCGATCGCGTTGTCGGCGTTCACCTTGCTCCCCTACGCGATCGTGCTGCTGGAACTGCGCGTTTTCTACGCCCGCGAGCAGCCGTGGATACCGCTCGTGATCATCATCATCATCACGACCGTCAAGATCGCCGCTTCGCTGCTCGCGCCGCACGTCACCAACGATCCCGACCTGGTCGCCGGTTACCTCGGATTGGCCAACGGCTTGGGATTTTTGGCGGGCGCGATCGTCGGCTACTACCTGCTGCGGAACACGCTGCGGCCGCCCGGAGGCCGCCTGCTCGGCGTCGCGGAGGTGCGCACCATTCTCGTCACGATCACCGCATCGTTGCTGGCCGGGTTGATCGCGCACGTGGTGGACGAGCTGATGGGGATGCGGCGGCTCACCGCCTACGGCGGCGGCGCCGGCTCGCTGCTGCGGTTGTTTGTGCTCGCGGTGATCATATTGCCCACCGTGGCGGCGGTCATGCTGCGCGCGCGGGTTCCCGAAGCTCAGGCGGCGCTGGCCGCATTTCGCGGCTGGCTCGGTGCCCAACCCGGCCGGGCGCCCAGCCGCAAACGGGCGGTGCCGCCGCCGGCTGGCCGCATACCCGCTCCCGGACCGGCTGCGCGTCCTGGCGGCCCGCCAATGAACGTCGCCACCGGCAAACCCGCAGGGCCCGATCAGCTGTTCCGTCCCGGTAGCGTCACGTACCCTGAGCAAAGGAATTCGTCTACGCCGAGGGGATATCCGGTACGAGAACCCATCCGGCGCGGGCTTCCGGAGAACGTAACCGGGGAGGGGATGGGGAAAGGACCGGCGATGACCGACGGCCCATCGGACAGCACCTCATCCAAAGCTGTCTCCGGCATCGACCCCGCCCCACAGGCCGCATCGTCACCTGCCATTTCTGATGGCCCGGTTCTCCCCCGCGAGCGGGAGGTACCCCCACCCCGGGCCGCTTCACGGCCCGCACCGTCACCTGCCGTCGATGACTTCCAGCCCGACGTGCCGCCCGACCTTCCGGTTGGCGCCGTCGCGGCATCGGAGCCCAACGGCGAACCCTCGGCAGATCCCGCCGATCCGATGGATTTCGCCGCCCCGCGCGATCTGTCGGCCGAGCCGTCGCCGACCCAGGACGACCCGCAGCTGGTTCCCGGTGCCAGCATCGCCCGCGGTCGCTACCGGCTACTGGTCTTTCACGGCGGGGCGCCGCATCTGCAGTTCTGGCAAGCGCTCGACACTGCGCTGGATCGGCAGGTGGCGCTGACGTTCGTGGACCCCGACGGGACGCTGCCCGACGACCAAGTTCGAGAGATCCTGTCTCGCACCATGCGGCTGAGCCGCATCGACAAGCACGGGATCGCCCGGGTGCACGATGTCGTCCACACCGGCACCGGCGGCTTGGTCGTCACCGAGTGGGTCCGCGGTGGTTCGCTGCAAGAGGTGGCCGACACCTCGCCGTCAGCCGTCGGCGCTGCCCGCGCGATGCAAACGCTGGCGTCCGCCGCCGACGACGCCCACCACGCGGGGGTCGCGTTGTCGATCGACCATCCCAGCCGGGTGCGGGTCAGCATCGAAGGCGACGTGGTGCTGGCCTTTCCCGCGACCATGCCCCATACCACCCCCAAGGATGACATCCGCGGTATCGGCGCCGCACTGTATGCGCTGCTGGTCAACCGCTGGCCGCTGCCGGAGCCCGGGGTCCGCAGCGGGATGGCCCCGGCACCGCGGGAACCCACCGGTCAGCCCGTCGAACCCAGCTCGATCGACCGGGACATCCCTTTCCAGATCTCTGCGGCGGCTACTCATTCGATTCAGGGTGACGGTGGGATTCGCAGTGCGGCGACGCTTTTGAACTTGCTGCAGCAAGCGACCGCGGTGGCCGACCGCACCGAACTGTTGAGTCCGCTGCCGAACCTGCCGCCGGCACCCGCCCGACCGGACCGGTCCCGCCCACCCACGCTCGAGGAGGCGCAGGCACAGGTCCGTCGCCGCCGCGCCGTCACGATCGGGGTCGGCGCGGGTGCTGCGATCATCGTGGTGGCTCTACTTGTTTTGGCGTCAGTGCTGAGCCGGATGTTCGGCGACGTCAGCGGGCTGGACAAAGACCAGCTGGGCCTCAACGCGCCCTCGGCGAGTTCGACCTCCGGCGAAAGCGCCGCGGCGGGCAGCATGGTCAAGCCGGTGAGCGCGAAAGTCTTCTCCCCCGGCCAAGAGGCGGACAACCCGAGCAAGGCCGGCTTGGCGATCGACGGTAACCCGGCCACGGCGTGGGAAACCGACACCTACCATGACGCCGTCCCGTTCCCGAGCTTCAAAAGCGGTGTCGGGCTGCTGCTGCAGCTGCCGAAACCCGCCGTGGTCGGTGCGGTAACCGTCGACCTGGCCAGCACCGGAACGAAAATTCAGATCCGCTCTTCGGCGACGTCGACACCGGCGAAGCTGGGTGACACCACTGCGCTGACTCAGCCGGTGGCGATGCATCCGGGCCACAACAGCATCCCGGTCAAGGCGTCGGCCCCCACGTCGTATCTGCTGGTCTGGATTTCGACTTTGGGGGCAACCAACGGCGAAAGCCGCTCCGGTATCTCCGAGGTCACGGTCCAAGCCGCGTCTTGATGCACGGGCCCGATCGGGTGAAGTGCCGGGTACCCACCGATTGGTTACTGTCCGGCCGTGGGCTTCGGTCGCCAGGTTCAACGTGAATTTCATAAACAAGCCAGCGACAGCGAATTACTGGCTGCCCACGTCGCGGGCGACCGCTATGCCTTCGAGGAACTGTTCTACCGCCACCACCGGCAACTGCACCGGGTTGCCCGGCTGACCAGCCGTAGCCCGGAGGACGCAGAGGACGCGCTGCAGGAGGCCATGGCCTCTGCGCACCGCAGTGCCGGTTCCTTTCGACACGACGCCGCCGTCAGCAGCTGGTTGCACCGCATCGTGGTCAACGCATGCCTGGACCGGTTGCGCCGCAACAAGACTCACTTGACGACCGTGCTGGACGACGTCTACCCGGTGGCCGACCGGACCGCGCAGGTGGAGACCGCGATCGCGGTGCATCGGGCGCTGCTGCGGCTACCTGTCGAGCAGCGCGCGGCCGTGGTGGCGGTGGACATGCACGGCTATTCGGTCGCCGACACCGCGGCGATGCTCGGGGTGGCCGAAGGCACCGTCAAGAGTCGCTGCGCCCGCGCGCGGGCCCGGCTTGCCGCGATCCTCGGCTACCTCGAAACTGACGCCGCGCCCAACCGCCCGGCCGGCTAGCCGGCCGCGTGCCGCGCGTGGCGTTCGGGTTACCGATGACGGACACTGGGGCGGATGGACGGAGTTGGACCGGATGACAGCGACGGTGCGGGCGCCGATCCGCCCCTGACAGTGGAGGCCCTCGCCGACCTGCAGGCAGGTTTACTCGGCGACGACGCCGCTGCCCGGTTGCGTAAGCAACTCCGCGCAGACCCGGACGCCCAGCAGACGATGGCTGCGCTCAACCGCGTTCGCCGCGACATCGCAGCGCTGGGCACCGACGCGTCGTCGGCTCCGGACGTGGCGCCCGGGGTCGTCGACGGCGTCGCCGCGGCGCTTCGTGCCGAACGACCGGAGCGTTCCCGCCGTCGGGCCGCGCACACCATCCGCCCCGGCGGTCTGCCGCGCCCGGCGCGGCTCACCGTCGCCATGGCCGGTTTGGCCGCCATCGCCGCCGCAATCTGGCTGGGCACCTCAGCGCTGATCACGGCGCCGGCACCCACGTCGAGCAGACCTACCACCGCAGAACACATCACCGTGTCACGCCCGCCGATGGCAATTCCGTTGTCGGACCAACAGATCCTCGACCTGCTCGGCGCGGAGCCGGACTTCGGCCCCTTCGCTGACCCACAACGCCGGACGTCATGCCTGGCCGGCTTGGGCTATCCGGCCGACGCCCGAGTTCTGGGTGCCCGGCCGGTTGAGATCGCCGGACGGCAGGCCGTCGTGCTGGTGCTCCCCGGCGACACGCCCGGCGCGATGACGGCCCTGGCGGTGCCGCCGACCTGTAGCTCTGTCAACACCGGCCTGTTCGCTGACAGGATCGTCAACCGTCCGTAGTGTTCGCGGGAACAGCACCGCCTACCCTGGCGTTCGACTGATTTGAGCCGCTCTTCAAACGGGTTAAGTATCCGAAAGGCTGGTATGAGCTCGTCAAGCACCACTGTTCACAACGTGATCATCATCGGTTCCGGACCTGCTGGTTACACCGCAGCGCTGTACGCGGCGCGCGCCCAGCTGGCGCCGGTGGTGTTCGAGGGCACCTCGTTCGGCGGAGCGTTGATGACCACCACCGAAGTGGAGAACTATCCCGGTTTTCGCGACGGGATCACTGGCCCGGTATTGATGGATCAGATGCGCGAGCAGGCGCTGCGCTTCGGTGCGGACCTGCGCATGGAGGACGTTGAATCGGTGTCGCTGGACGGCCCGGTCAAGTCGGTCACCACCGCGGACGGGGAGACTTTGCAGGCGCGGGCCGTCATCCTGGCGATGGGCGCCGCGGCGCGCTATCTGCACGTGCCGGGTGAGCAGGAGCTGCTGGGGCGCGGGGTCAGTTCATGCGCCACCTGCGACGGCTTCTTCTTCCGCGATCAGGACATCGCCGTGATCGGCGGCGGGGACTCGGCGATGGAAGAGGCCACCTTCCTCACGAAGTTCGCCCGCAGCGTGACGATCGTGCACCGCCGCGACGAGTTCCGGGCCTCGAAGATCATGCTCGACCGGGCCCGCAGCAACGACAAGATCCGGTTCGTCACCAATAGCGTGGTGGTCGCCGTCGACGGCGAGACCACGGTGACCGGCCTGCTGCTACGGGACACCGCCACCGGCACGGAAGCCACGCTGGCGGTCACCGGAGTCTTCGTGGCGATCGGCCACCATCCGCGGTCTGAATTGGTGCGCGGCGCCGTGGACCTGGACCCGGAAGGCTACGTGCAGGTCGAAGGCAACACCACCCACACCTCGCTTGGCGGGGTGTTTGCGGCTGGCGACTTGGTCGATCACACCTACCGGCAGGCGGTCACCGCCGCCGGGACGGGTTGCAGCGCAGCAATTGACCCCGAGCGCTGGTTGGCCGAACATGCGGAGCCGGCCGCACCCGCAAAGACCAAATTCGCCGAAACCCCGGCAACAGCGACACTTTGATTGGAGCAGCAATGACACACACCGATTCGGCCGGCGCCCCGGTAGACGTTTCTGACGCATCTTTCGAAACCGACGTACTGGGCAGCAATACGCCTGTGCTGGTTGACTTTTGGGCTAGCTGGTGCGGACCATGCAAGATGGTGGCGCCGGTGCTGGCGGAGATCGCCGCCGAAACCGCCGGGCAGCTCACCGTCGCCAAACTTGATGTCGACGCAAATCCCGAGACCGCCCGCAATTTTCAGGTAGTTTCGATCCCCACGTTGATCTTGTTCAAGGATGGCCAGCCGGTCAAGCGGATCGTCGGGGCCAAGGGTAAGGCGGCGTTGTTGCGCGAACTTTCCGACGCCGTTCCCAACGTCGGATAGTTCGCTACAGATCGGCGCGATTTGCCTGGCGTTTTCCCGAAATCGGCGAGCGTCTGCGACAATACCGCCAAGCCTGTCAACGAACGGCAGGGCTGTTCACACCAGCTCACCGGAGGCCTTGAATGTCGCATCCGCACCGCGGCGCCGGCGAGGCGCTGCGCTGTGGTGACCGCAGCGCAGCGGTCACCGAGATTCGGGCTTCGCTGACCGCGCTGGGGCATCTCGACGGCCAAGATGAGGATTTCACCACCGGAAGGCATGTGGCGCCCGATGTCTTCGACGAAGAACTCGACCATGCAGTACGGGCGTTTCAGCAGCATCGGGGGCTGCTGGTGGACGGGGTCGTTGGCGAAGCCACCTATCGGGCGCTGAAAGAGGCGTCCTACCGGCTCGGTGCTCGCACGCTGAACCATCAATTCGGTGCGCCGATGTACGGTGACGACGTCGCCACACTGCAAGCCAGGCTGCAGGACCTCGGCTTTTACACCGGGTTGGTCGACGGATACTTCGGCTTGCAGACGCACAACGGGTTGATGTCATACCAACGCGAATACGGGCTCTATGCCGACGGTATCTGCGGCCCGGAAACGTTGCGCTCCTTGTACTTTCTCAGTTCGCGGGTAACCGGCGGCTCGTTGCACGCCATCCGCGAAGAGGAGTTGGTCCGTCGATCCGGGCCGAAGCTGTCGGGTAAGCGGATCATCATCGATCCCGGCCGCGGCGGCACCGACCACGGGTTGATCACGCACGGCGCAGCCGGACCCATCAGCGAAGCAGACGTGTTGTGGGACTTGGCAAGTCGTCTTGAGGGACGAATGACCGCCATCGGCATGGAGACGTTCCTGTCGCGGCCGACCAACCGCAGCCCATCGGACGCCGAGCGGGCCGCGACCGCTAACGCCGTCGGTGCCGATCTGATGATCAGCCTGCGTTGCGCAACCCAGGCCAGCCCGTCGGCTAACGGCGTCGCATCGTTCCACTTCGGCAATTCGCACGGCTCGGTCTCCACCATTGGCCGCAATCTGGCTGACTTCATTCAACGAGAAGTGGTCGCGCGCACCGGTTTACGCGACTGCCGCACCCACGGCCGTACCTGGGACCTGCTGCGGCTGACCCGAATGCCGACCGTTCAGGTCGACATCGGCTACATCACCAACCCGCGGGATCGCGGGCTGCTGGTCACCACCCAAACCCGCGACGCGATCGCCGAGGGCATCCTGGCGGCGGTCAAGCGCCTTTATCTGCTCGGCAAAAACGACCGGCCCACCGGCACATTCACCTTCGCTGAGCTACTTGCTCACGAGTTGTCGGTGGAGCAGACCAGCCGGCTCAGCGGTTCGTAGCCGACGATCCTGCTGCAGATCCCGCTCCGACGGGCTGCTGCAGCGATGAGGTTTCCAGCAGCCGCTCCAACGCGGCTTCGACCTCGGCCTTCCAGCCAAGGCCCTTGTCCAGCTCGAGCCGCAAGCGCGGAAAATAGCGATGCGGCGCCACCACGACGAATCCCACGTCGCGCAGGAAGTCGGCGGCGATCACGCAGTGCTCGACCGAACAGTCCCCTAGCGAATCCAGCACCGGCCGCAGCTCGGGGTCGACGCTCTGTGGGTTGAGCAGCTCCGCGACGTGCTCGGTGCGACCGAACGCCTCCAATGCCCGGACGCCGCGTCGGACCAACTCGTCGACCACCCGGGCCACGAGGCTGTAGGGCAGCTCATCAGCGGCCGGTCCGGGCTCGACCCGCATAGAGGTGAGCAGGACAGCGTCGGCCGACACCGGCGCCGTCGGAAAGCGGTGCGCCCGGGGCACCGCCCGAGGGGGAGCGTAGAACGCATAGCCCAGGCAAGGCGGCTCGCCTCCACCGCACTCGCGCGGAGCCGCCGTCGCCACCTGACCGCACGATCCCCACTCCAGCATCACCATCGACAGCCACGCCTCTTTCTCGAATTCCGGGTCGGCGAGTTGGTCCTCGTTGCCGAGGGTTGCGGGGTCGACTTCCCAGAAGGTGCAGCGGCGCGCATGCTTGGGAAGCTGGTCGAAGGCTTCGAGTCGCAGCGGTGTGATTCGAGCTGACACTAGACTCCTGGGCCTCCGTGGAGTGCTGTCATTGATGACCCTGCTTCTCCTCGGGCCATTCTGGCCCGCATCGTCGCAAGGCGCCGCCAATGCCCGACTTCCCCGCGAGCGGGTGGTGCCGCCACCCCGCAGCTGAGCGTACCCCCCGTGCGCGGCCGACGGCGATACCCGCGTGAGCCCGAATCCCGGGCCCAAACAGCCGCTCGCCCGACCGCCCGGGGCCCACCAGCTGCCCAGCGCTTGGTCCAAGCCGCCATGAGAACGAAATAGCCTGGGGCACAGTCCGATTCAGCTGATCGCGGCATGTCTGAGCGGCCTGGTCTACCGGATTGTCACAGTGACGTAATCGGCTCGTGTCTGTGGTCAGGCGTTCGGCGAATTCATCAGGCCGACGATGCGCTGCAAATCGTCCACCGAACCGAACTCGATCACGATTTTGCCTTTGCGTTTGCCCACACTGACTGTGACGCGGGTATCGAAAGCGCCCGACAGCTGCTCGGCAACGTCCTGCAGGCCCGGCATGTGGATCGGCTTACGCCGCGGAGGCGCCGGTTGGCTGGAATCGCTGCGGTTGGCCAGCGTGACCGCCTCCTCGGTTGCCCGCACCGAGAGCCCCTCGGCGACGATCCGCGCCGCGAGGTTTTCTTGCGCCTCGGGACCGCCCTCCAGGGACAGCAGTGCCCGAGCGTGGCCGGCCGACAGCACTCCCGCGGCGACCCGCCGCTGCACCGGAATCGGCAAGCGCAACAACCGGATCATGTTCGTGATCAGCGGACGGGACCGGCCGATCCGGGCAGCCAGTTCATCGTGGGTGACGCCGAACTCGTCGAGCAGTTGCTGATACGCCGCCGCCTCTTCCAGTGGGTTCAACTGCACCCGGTGAATGTTCTCCAGCAGTGCATCGCGCAGCAGGTTGTCCTCGCCGGTCTCGCGCACGATCGTCGGAATCGCGGTCATGCCGGCCGCTTGGGCGGCGCGCCACCGCCGCTCCCCCATCACGAGCTGATAACGCTGGCCGCCCGGCATGGCGCGCACCACAATCGGCTGCATGAGGCCGAACTCGCGGATCGAGTGCACGAGTTCAGCGAGTGCTTCCTCGTCGAAGACCTGCCGCGGTTGGCGCGGATTCGGCTCGATGAGGCCTGGGTCGATTTCGCGGTACACCGCGCCCATACCAGTGGGCCCGCTCGCCGCCGGGCCACCCAGCACCACGTCGGCTGCGGCGTCGCCCATCCGCGGTGCCGGTGAGTCGGGCCCGCCGTCGGCCGGTCCGGTGGGGATCAGCGAGGCCAGGCCTCGCCCGAGCCCGCCCTTCCTACGTAGCGGCTGGGTCATGCTGGTCCCCCTCCTCGGGTGCTGCTGCGTCGCGCTCCGCGAGCTCACGGCTGGCGTCGAGATAACTCATCGCACCACGCGATCCGGGATCGTAATCGATGATCGTCATGCTGTAGCCAGGCGCCTCGGAGACCTTCACGCTGCGCGGGATCACGGTGCGCAAGACCTTGGCCCCGAAGTAGCGGCGGACTTCGTCGGCCACCTGATCGGCGAGCTTGGTCCGACCGTCGTACATGGTGAGGATCACTGTGCTCACGTCCAGACCGGGGTTCAGATGGGCTTTCACCATCTCGATGTTGCTCATCAACTGGGACACCCCTTCCAGCGCGTAGTACTCGCACTGGATCGGGATCAACACCTCGGGGGCAGCGACGAGAGCGTTGATGGTCAGCAGGCCCAGCGACGGTGGGCAGTCGATGAAGACGTAATCGAAGTTGACCCCGTCGAGATCGGCCAGCGCGGTGCGCAATCGATTCTCCCGCGCCACCATGCTCACCAATTCGATCTCGGCACCGGCCAGGTCGATGGTCGCCGGGACGCAGAACAGGCGGTCGCTGTGCGGACTGCGGCGCAACGCCGTCTGCAACGGCATCTCGCCGAGGAGCACTTCGTACGACGAGGGTGTCCCGGAATGGCGCTCGGTGATGCCCAGCGCGGTGCTCGCATTGCCCTGCGGATCCAGATCGATGACAAGCGTCTTGAGTCCTTGGACGGCCAGTGCCGCGGCCAGGTTCACGGCCGTGGTGGTCTTGCCGACACCGCCTTTCTGATTGGCAATAGTGAAGAGTCGGCGATGGTGCGGTCGGCGCAGCGGTTGGTAGGCGGTGTGCAGCACCTGCATCGCGCGCTCGGCGGCGGCTCCGATCGGGGTGTCGAATTCCGATGTTTCACGTGAAACATGCGTCTGCGTGGCTCCGTGTTCGGAACTGTGCGGGTCGTGCGGCGCACTCATAGGCCCTCCCTGTTCGACCGTCGACGCAACATGCCCCGGGCCGGAGCCGGCTTGCTGCGCCGTGCCACCACCACGGTTGTCGGCGGAGACAGATACTTCACGCCACATTCCACCACCCTGGCATCTGCTGCGCCCAATGCGGTCATCACACGCCGGTACTCGCGGACTTCGTCGGGGGCCCGCTCCCCCTTGATCGCCAACATCCGCCCGCCCGGCCGCAGTAACGGCACGCTCCATCGCGTCACCTTGTCCAGCGCGGCCACGGCTCGGGAGGCAACGACGTCGCATCCACCTACGCTCTGGCGGACTGCGGCGTCCTCGGCGCGACCCCGGACCACTTCCACGTCCAAGCCGAGTCCAGCCACAACCATCCGCAGAAACTCGGTTCGGCGCAGCAGCGACTCGATCAGAACGACGCGCAGTCCGGGCTTGGCGATCGCCAGCGCCAAGCCCGGCAGGCCGGCGCCGCTACCGATATCGGCG
Organism: Mycobacterium sp.; assembly: GCA_035552835.1. Classification (GTDB taxonomy): domain Bacteria; phylum Actinomycetota; class Actinomycetes; order Mycobacteriales; family Mycobacteriaceae; genus Mycobacterium. Next base: position 17,175 of record DASZKQ010000120.1, read on the forward strand.
ACTCGCTCGCCGGGTTCCAGCAACTCGGCGACGACTCCGCAATTCAATAGGTGCCGCTCCCAGATCCGATCGATTTCGTGCGGGCCCAGCAGCCCCCATTCGACGCCGGTATCGGCCAGCAACTCCGCATAGCGCTTGGCGAGGTCGAGACGCGGCCCGAAGACCGCGTGCGCAACTTCGGGCGGCGAGGGTGCCTGCGGCGCCGCGCCGCGGGGAACGACATGTTTCACGTGAAACATCCCTCCCATCGGGGCCGCTCGGGTCCGGCCGGAGCCCGAACGAACTACACGGGTGTAAGTCTGGCGTCGTTTCAGTCGACCAGTACGACGACCCGACGCGACGGCTCCACGCCCTCGCTCTCGCTACGGACTCCCTCGACCTCCGCCACCGCGTCGTGAACGATCTTGCGCTCAAACGGCGTCATCGGAGCGAGTTCCTCGCGCTCGCCACTTTCCAGTACCCTTCTGGCCACCTTGTCGCCCAATGCCGCCAATTCTTCGCGACGGCGCCGCCGCCAGCTCGCGATATCGAGCATCAGCCGGCTGCGCACTCCAGTCTTCTGGTGCACCGCCAGCCGGGTCAGTTCCTGGAGAGCATCGAGCGCCTCGCCCTTGCGGCCCACCAACTTATTCAAGTCGTCGCTACCGTCGATGCTCACCACCGCGCGACTACCCTCGACGTCCAGGTCGATGTCACCGTCGAAGTCAAGTAAGTCCAGCAGCTCTTCCAGGTAGTCGCCGGCGATCTCTCCCTCGGCGACCAACCGCTCCTCCGTATCGGCCTCCGCCTCCGTATCGGCCTCCGCCTCCGTATCGGCCTGGGCCTCGATATCGGCCTGGGCCTCGATATCGGTATCGCTCGTCGCCGTGTCCGCCAAGGCCTCCTCCGGCGCCTCTTCCGTCGGAGCTTCGGCTGTGTCGTGTCCGGTTGTGTCCGCGTTCGTCATCCCTGCTTGTTCCTTCCCGTCGTCCGAGCCCTCGCCCGGCTAAGTCTGCGACCCGGCATCAGTTGCGACACCGGGCTTATTCACCCGTTGTCGATCAACGTCTGCGTTTCTTCGGCTTCACTCCCGGACGTGGCGTGCGGCCGGCAGGGTTGGTGTTGCCCACCGCCTGATCGCTCGAAGGCTCTGCCGCCGGACTGTCCCCATCGGAACCGTCAGAGGGGCCCGACGATCCGTTGCCACCCCCCGGCGCGTTTCTCGGCGACCGCTTCGGTTTGGCGCCCGGCGCCGGCGCGTTGGCCGCCCGGCGTTCCAGCGCTTCGCGCTTCTTCGCCTCTTCCTCATTTTCGATCATCCCGAACACGACATGCTGCTGGCCGAAAGTCCAGATGTTGTTGGCGAACCAGTAGAAGATGATCGCCAACGGCAAGAACGGCCCCCCGACCACCACACCGAGCGGAAACACGTACAGCGCCAGCTTGTTCATCATCGCGGTCTGCGGATTGGCCGCCGCCTCGGCGCTCTGCCGCGCCACGGACGCTCGGCTGTTGAAGTAGGTGGCGATGCCCGCCAGGATCATCACCGGCACGCCGACGACGACGACAGCGGGCCGGCTGAATTCGGTGAAGGCAGCCAGGCTGGCTCCCCGCTGTGTCATCGTGGCGCCCAGCGGTGCGCCAAATAGGTTGGCGTCCAAGAAATGTCCGACATCCGCGGCGGTGAAGACATAGTTCCCCAGCTCGCGGTTCCGCTCGGGCGAAAGTCCCAACTGTCCGATACCGGTGGTCGTCCGGTTGAAGCACCGCAACACGTGGTAGAGCCCGAGAAACACCGGAATCTGCGCCAGCATCGGCAAGCAGCCGAGGATGGGATTGAATCCGTGCTCGCGCTGCAGCTTCTGCATTTCCAGCGCCATCCGCTGACGGTCTTTGCCATACTTCTTTTGCAGCGCCTTGATCTGCGGCTGCAACTCTTGCATCTGTCGGGTGGTACGGATCTGGCGAACGAACGGGTGGTACAAGATCGCCCGCAGCGTGAACACCAGAAACATCACCGACAGCGTCCAGGCGAAGAAGTTCGATGGGCCCAGCAAGAAGGCGAACGCCTTGTACCAGAGCCACATGATCGCCGAGACCGGGTAATAGAAGTAGTCCAGGCTGAACGGATCAAACGACAACAGAATCACTCTCCCCTAGCGTCGCTGGGGTATCCCAGCCGTCGATCCGGTCTGCCCGGCGCTCCGGTATCGGGTCCCATCCTCCCCGATGCCACGGACCACACTTGGCCAGCCGGACGGCTGCCAGCCCAGTCCCCCGCACCAACCCGTACTCGGCCAGGGCGTCCACGGCGTACTGGCTACAGGTCGGGGTGAACCGGCACGTCGGCAACCGCAGCGGCGACACCATGTGGCGGTACAGCTGGATCAGGAAAATTAATCCTCGCACCACCGCCATCTCGGCGCCGCGCGGCCATTGCCTCAACCTTGACGTTATGTCACTCATCCGCGAGCTCCCGTCGCTTCAATGCGGCGTAAGCCGGCGCGTAGTTCTTCCTCCAACCGCGCGGAGCCGAGGTTGCGACTGCCCGGCAGCGCACGGATTACCACGTGCTCGGACCGCTGCAGCCCTTCGACTACGCTGCGGGCGACATGCCGTAGCCGCCGGGCCAATTGATGCCGTTGCACCGCCGAGCCCACCGAGCGCGCGATGATCAGTCCGACCTTTGGCGGCTCGGCTGCTGCTATGTTCGCGGCCCGCGCGTAGATGACGAGGTCTGGCTGCACGGCGCGAGTTCCGTGCTTCACCGTGGCATCGAAATCGGTCGACCGCATCATACGGTTCCGCGCGGAAAGCACCGCCGTTACACCGAGCTTCGAATCAAGCAGTCAGCGAGCGACGGCCCTTGCGGCGCCGGTTTGACACAATCGCCCGTCCTGCCCGGGTGCGCATGCGCAGCCGGAAGCCGTGCACGCGGGCTCGGCGCCGGTTGTTCGGCTGGAACGTCCGCTTGCCCTTTGCCACGACTCTCTCCTCGTTACATCTGGCATCGTGCTCCGGCCCGGTGGTTATACCGGTGGAACACGATTGCCCTCACGAAGCCTCGGCAGGCTCTGTGTCTCGCTGGTAACCGGCGCGGGCCCCGTGCATATGGCGCGGATCGCAGCCGTATCGCCGACTTTCGGGCGACTAGACGAGGGTACTGACGAGCGTTCGCCGGGTCAAACCTGGCCTTGCCGGTCCATGATCTGACGGCGATATTTAACGAACACCACACCCACCACCGCGCTCCGCGGGCAATTCTATGAAAGGCCGGCCCAATGTTGCAGAACGGTTGGCGTGGGCGAGGAAAACTGTTAGCTTCGGGCAATGCCGTTTCAGACTGGAACGGCGCCCGACAACGAAGCGAGGATGGCGGATCGGCTTCCTGGCCAGATGACTCACGCTGGCTGTATCGAGCGCCGATTTCGCGTGCCGTCGGCGGCTATTTGCGGCGCGGCGGCGGCTGTCCTGTCCACACTTGTGGATAACCATGTGGACAGTTCGTGGTCGCAACTAATGCCGATACGTCGACGTCAAAGCAGGGGGACCCGTCGTTGACCGAGGACCCCGGATCAAGTTTCTCGACGGTCTGGAGTGCGGTCGTCTCCGAACTCAACGGCGAGATTTCCACCGACAGCACCGAGACCAACGGCGACCCATACGTCGCTCCGCTGACACCGCAGCAACGAGCCTGGCTGAACCTCGTACAACCGCTCACCATCGTCGAGGGGTTTGCTTTGCTCTCGGTGCCCAGCAGCTTCGTCCAGAACGAGATCGAACGTCATCTGCGCACCCAGATCACCGAGGCACTCAGCCGGCGGCTCGGCCAACAAATCGAACTCGGTGTCCGCATCGCCGCGCTGGGCACCGAAGAATCCGATGACGCGGCCAACGCGCCCAGCACCGCGCCCGACGAGTCGACCGCCGACACCGACGAGGTCGATGACGACCGCGAGGCGCTGGCCAGCGCACATCAAAACTGGCCCACCTACTTCACCGAACGACCGCGCAGCACCGACCCCGACGCGGCCGGCGGCACCAGCCTGAACCGGCGCTACACCTTCGACACCTTCGTCATCGGCGCCTCGAACCGCTTCGCTCACGCTGCTGCTCTCGCGATCGCAGAAGCGCCGGCTCGCGCTTACAACCCACTGTTCATTTGGGGCGAGTCCGGCCTCGGTAAAACGCACCTACTGCATGCGGCCGGCAACTACGCGCAACGATTATTCCCCGGCATGCGGGTCAAGTATGTCTCCACCGAAGAATTCACCAACGACTTCATCAACTCGCTGCGCGACGACCGCAAAGTCGCCTTCAAACGCAGTTACCGGGATGTCGATGTGCTGCTCGTCGATGACATTCAGTTCATCGAAGGTAAAGAGGGCATCCAGGAAGAGTTCTTCCACACTTTCAATACGCTGCACAACGCCAACAAGCAGATTGTCATCTCCTCCGACCGGCCGCCCAAACAGCTCGCCACCCTGGAAGATCGGCTGCGGACCCGGTTCGAATGGGGACTGATCACCGATGTGCAGCCACCGGAGCTGGAAACCCGCATCGCCATTCTGCGCAAAAAAGCACAGATGGAACGGCTGGCGGTCCCCGATGATGTCCTCGAACTCATCGCCAGCAGCATCGAACGCAACATCCGCGAACTCGAGGGTGCGCTCATCCGAGTCACCGCGTTCGCGTCGCTGAACAAAACTCCGATCGATAAGGCGCTGGCGGAGATCGTGCTTCGTGATCTCATCGCCGACGCCAGCACCATGCAGATCAGCGCGGCAACCATCATGGCAGTGACCGCCGAATACTTCGATACCACGGTCGAGGAGCTGCGCGGCCCCGGTAAGACCCGGGCGCTGGCCCAGTCCCGGCAGATCGCGATGTATCTGTGCCGCGAACTGACCGACCTGTCACTGCCGAAGATCGGCCAAGCATTCGGTCGCGATCACACCACGGTGATGTACGCCCAGCGCAAAATCCTCTCCGAGATGGCCGAGCGACGCGAAATCTTCGATCACGTCAAGGAGCTCACCACCCGGATTCGGCAGCGGTCCAAGCGCTGAGCACCGGACGGAACCCAGTTCGACCAAAAAACTTTGGGCACGGCTACCCCACCCGTCACAGCACCGGGTGTGCATATGCCTGTGTGCAACCTGCTTGCGCTCTTCCCCGGTTATTGCGGCCGAGTGCATAGCCGCGGGCAATCCCCAACGCTACACACAAACCACACAACCGCGCCCTTGTCATCCACAACTCCGCCAGCGCGGCTCAGCAGCACAGACGTCGAACCGTCCCCAACATGCACAGGCCTTAATACTGTTACTGAGATATCTCCGTAGTTTCTTCTTGGAAAAGACAGCTGGGGACGGGCTGTTCCACACCCGCACGTCAGCGCAAGACGACCCCGAGTGTCATTGATTCCGATTAGCTTTCAAGATGGCGCTGGAAGCTCTACGGTTGTGGTTCGACTGCCGTTTCGGTCGTCGAAGCGGGTTACGGGCACAGGCGTCCGTCAGCGGAGAAATCGCACTCCACCGGGGTGGAGTCGCTGGAGTTGGCCTTGTTGTTCGGGGTAATGAAGGGACGCAATGGACGTGGCGACGACCACAGTCGGTTTGACCGACTTGAAGTTTCGCTTAGTGCGCGAAGACTTCGCTGATGCGGTGGCCTGGGTGGCGCGGACGCTGCCCAACAGGCCTACGGTGCCGGTGCTCGCCGGTGTGCTGCTGACCGGCTCGGACGACGGTCTGACTATTTCCGGATTCGACTACGAAGTGTCCGCCGAAGTACGGCTGGCAGCTGAAATCGCCTCTCCAGGAACGGTTTTGGTGTCAGGGCGGCTGTTGTCTGATATTACCCGGGCCTTGCCCGACAAGCCCGTCGATGTCCAGGTGGAAGGCACCAGAGTTTCCTTGACGTGCGGAAGTGCGAGGTTTTCGTTGCCGACGATGGCCGTCGAGGACTACCCGACGCTGCCGGCGTTGCCTGAGGAGACCGGTGCTTTGTCGGCGGAGTTGTTCGCCGAAGCGATCAGTCAGGTGGCTGTCGCGGCCGGCCGCGACGACACGTTGCCGATGCTGACCGGAATTCGGGTCGAGATTTCCGGTGCGTCGGTGGTATTGGCCGCCACCGATCGCTTCCGGTTGGCGGTTCGAGAGCTGACCTGGTCGGCGGCCGGACCCGATGTCGAGGCGGCAGTGTTGGTGCCGGCGAAGACGTTGGCCGAGGCCGCCAAGACCGCTACCGACGGCGCCGAGGTCCACCTGTCGTTGGGGTCCGGATCTACCGTCGGCAAGGACGGCTTGCTCGGCATCAGCGGCAACGGCAAACGCAGCACCACCCGGTTGCTGGACGCAGAGTTCCCCAAGTTTCGGCAGCTGTTGCCGACCGAGCACACCGCGGTGGCCAGTGTTGGGGTCGCCGAATTGACCGAGGCGATCAAACGCGTGGCACTGGTCGCCGATCGTGGTGCGCAGGTTCGGATGGAATTCTCCGGCGATGTGCTGCGACTGTCGGCCGGTGCCGACGACGTCGGCCGGGCTGAAGAGGACGTGGCGGTGGATTTCGCCGGTGAGCCACTCACGATCGCCTTCAACCCGACATACCTGACCGACGGACTCGGGTCGTTGCATACTGAGCGGGTGTCATTCGGCTTCACCACTCCGAGTCGACCAGCGGTGTTACGGCCGGCCAGCGACGACGATCCACAGCCGACCGACAGTGGACCGTTCCTAGCGGTTTCGACCGACTACGTCTACCTGTTGATGCCGGTCCGTCTTCCTGGTTAGCGGTTAGGTGTACGTCCGTCATCTGGGCCTGCGGGATTTCCGGTCGTGGGAACACGCCGAGCTTGAATTGACGCCGGGGCGGACGGTGTTCGTCGCGCCCAATGGTTATGGCAAGACGAATCTTATTGAAGCACTGTGGTATTCGTCTACTTTGGGTTCGCATCGGGTAGCCACAGACGCTCCCCTGGTGCGGGTCGGCGCGTCGCGGGCGGTGGTGTCGACAATCGTGGTGAGTGACGGTCGTGAGTGCGCTGTTGATTTGGAGATCGCTGCCGGGCGGGCCAACAAAGCCCGGTTGAATCGGTCGCCGGTGCGTAGCCCGCGTGAGGTGGTCGGGGTGCTCCGTGCAGTGCTGTTCGCGCCGGAAGATCTGGCGCTGGTCCGAGGAGATCCGGCGGATCGACGCCGCTACCTTGATGATCTGGCGGCGGTGCGCCGACCGCGGGTTGCCGCCGTGCGGGCTGACTACGAGAAAGTTCTGCGCCAGCGCACCGCATTACTGAAGTCAGCGGCCGGCGCGCGGTTCCGGGGTGACCGCGGCGCCCTTGACACGCTTGATGTTTGGGACGGCCATCTGGCTGCGCACGGCGCCGAGTTGATGGCCGCCCGGATCGACCTGGTGAACGAGTTGGCGCCCGAGGTACAGAAGAGTTACCAACGGTTGGCGCCGGCCTCGGAGCCGGCGGCAATCGGTTATCGCACCAGCGTCGACGTCGAGCCCGATCGCACGGACACCGAAGAGTTGCGCGCGGCGCTGCTGGCGCAGATGGCAGCGCGGCGAGACGCCGAACTCGAGCGTGGTGTGTGCCTGGTTGGCCCGCACCGCGACGACCTTGAACTACGCTTGGGTGAGCAACTCGCGAAAGGCTTTGCCAGCCACGGTGAATCGTGGTCGATGGCGTTGGCATTGCGGTTGGCGGCCTACGAACTGCTGCGCGCAGACGGAGGCGACCCGGTGTTACTGCTCGATGATGTGTTCGCCGAACTCGACGCGGCCCGCCGGGAGGCACTGGCCGCGGCTGCGGCTTCGGCGGAGCAGGTACTGGTGACGGCCGCGGTCCTCGAAGACATTCCCCGCGATTGGGACGCCAAGCGAGTGACTATCACGCTGCACGAGGGTGACAGCGCACCGGTCTCGGCGGTCCAGACGTGACGGGAGCGGCGACGATGCAGGCCCACGGGCCTGAGGAGGAGCGCGACAAGTGAACTCCGCCGACGACACAGCCGGGCCCCCTGAGCGGCTGAGCGAATTGCCCGGAATGGACCTGGTGCGGCGTGCTTTGGAAGAGGCTCGGGGCGCAGCCCGCACCCAAGGCAAAGATGTCGGACGTGGCCGTCGGCTGCCGCCCACCCGTCGTGTTGCCGGCACCCGGAGCCGACGCCGTTGGTCTGGCCCCGGACCCGACGGCCGTGATCCGCAGCCGCTGGGCAATGCCACCCGGGACGTAGCGAAGAAGCGCGGCTGGTCGCCGCGAGTGGCCGAAGGCGCGGTGTTCGGGCAGTGGCCGTCGGTCGTCGGTCAACACATCGCCGACCACGCCGCCCCGACCGCACTGCGCGACGGAGTACTGAGCGTGTCCGCCGAGTCGACGGCATGGGCGACCCAGCTCCGGATCATTCAGGCTCAAGTGCTGGCCAAGATCGCCGCCGAAGTGGGCGGCGGTGTGGTGACCACGCTGAAAATCACCGGGCCCGTCGCGCCGTCTTGGCGTAAGGGGCGGCTGCACATCGCCGGTAGAGGTCCTCGCGACACCTATGGTTGAGCGATCGAACGGTCCGCTGAGGGCCATCACAACGGCGCGAACTGGCTCGTCAAGCGTCCGGACGCAGCCTAGAGCGAAAAATTCCGCACACGGCGAAGATAGCTGTGCAGAAACACCCTCGCAGAATCGGTGCTACCGCCTGTTGTAGGTAGACTGGCGGAGAACCAGCGCACAGTCATTTGGACTACCCGCGCGCAACCCCAAGGAGAGCTTTCCGACCGTGGCTGCCCAGAAGAAGGCCCGCAACTCGTACGACGCCGGGGATATCCAGATTCTTGAAGGGTTGGAAGCCGTCCGCAAGAGACCCAGCATGTATATCGGGTCGACTGGCGAGCGTGGCCTGCACCATCTTGTCTGGGAGGTCGTCGACAACGCGGTGGATGAGGCGATGGCCGGTTACGCCGCCAAAGTCGACGTCAAAATCCTCGAAGACGGCGGCGTCCAGGTCACCGACGATGGCCGGGGCATCCCGGTGGCGATGCATGCCACCGGCATTCCGACCGTCGACGTCGTGATGACGCAGTTGCACGCCGGCGGCAAGTTCGGCGGCGACGACGGTGCCTACGCGGTGTCGGGTGGTTTGCACGGGGTGGGTGTCTCGGTGGTCAACGCGTTGTCCACCCGACTCGAGGTGGAGATTTCCCGCGACGGCTATGAATGGTCGCAGTTCTACGACCATTCGGTGCCCGGCACCCTGAAGCAGGGTGAGAAAACCAAGAAGACCGGCACCACGGTGCGGTTCTGGGCCGATCCGAACATCTTCGAGACAACCGAATACGACTTCGAGACCGTGGCCCGCCGGCTCCAGGAGATGGCTTTCCTCAACAAAGGGTTGACCATCGATCTGGTCGACGAGCGCGTCGCCGCCGAGGAAGTGGTCGACGAGGTCGTCAGCGACACCGCCGAGGCGCCGAAGTCGGCCGAGGCAAAGGCGGCGGAATCGTCTGCGCCGCACAAGGTCAAACACCGCACCTTCCACTACCCCGGCGGTCTGGTCGATTTCGTCAAACACATCAACCGCACCAAGAACGCGATCCACAGCAGCATCGTCGATTTCTCGGGCAAGGGTCCCGGTCACGAGGTCGAGATCGCGATGCAGTGGAACGCCGGCTATTCCGAGTCGGTGCACACCTTCGCCAACACCATCAACACCCACGAGGGCGGTACCCACGAGGAGGGCTTTCGCGCCGCGTTGACGTCGGTGGTGAACAAGTACGCCAAAGACAAGAAGCTGCTGAAAGACAAGGATCCCAACCTCACCGGCGACGACATCCGTGAGGGCCTGGCGGCGGTCATCTCGGTCAAGGTCAGCGAACCGCAGTTCGAGGGCCAGACCAAGACCAAACTGGGCAACACCGAGGTCAAGTCGTTCGTGCAGAAGGTCTGCAACGAACAACTGACCCACTGGTTCGAAGCCAATCCTGCCGATGCCAAGACCGTGGTGAACAAGGCGGTGTCGTCGGCGCAGGCCCGCATCGCCGCCCGCAAGGCTCGAGAGTTGGTGCGGCGCAAAAGCGCCACCGATCTGGGTGGCCTGCCCGGAAAGCTGGCAGATTGCCGCTCCACCGATCCGCGGCGGTCGGAATTGTATGTGGTGGAAGGTGATTCGGCTGGCGGCTCGGCCAAAAGCGGCCGAGACTCGATGTTCCAGGCGATTCTGCCGTTGCGCGGCAAGATCATCAACGTCGAGAAGGCTCGGATCGACCGGGTGCTGAAAAACACCGAAGTTCAGGCGATCATCACCGCGCTGGGCACCGGAATCCACGACGAGTTCGATCTCACCAAGCTGCGTTACCACAAGATCGTGCTGATGGCCGACGCTGACGTGGACGGCCAGCACATCTCGACGTTGCTGTTGACGCTGTTGTTCCGGTTCATGCGACCGCTCATCGAGAACGGACACGTATTCCTGGCACAGCCGCCGCTGTACAAGCTGAAGTGGCAGCGCAGCGATCCCGAATTCGCCTATTCCGATCGGGAACGGGACGGTCTGTTGGAGGCGGGTAGGAAGGCCGGCAAGAAGATCAATGTCGACGACGGCATCCAACGTTACAAAGGTCTCGGCGAGATGGACGCCAAGGAACTGTGGGAAACCACGATGGACCCCTCGGTTCGGGTCCTTCGTCAGGTCACCCTCGACGACGCCGCTGCGGCCGACGAGTTGTTCTCGATTCTGATGGGCGAGGACGTCGAGGCCCGCCGAAGCTTTATCACCCGTAACGCCAAGGACGTTCGCTTCCTCGATGTTTAGCGAAGTCCGACGGCTCGCAAGCATCTCCCCTATCCGAATCTCAAACGAGGACTAGATGACAGACACCACGCTGCCGCCCGGCGGTGACGCCGCCGACCGGGTCGAGCCAGTCGATATCCAGCAGGAGATGCAGCGCAGCTACATCGATTACGCGATGAGCGTCATCGTGGGCCGTGCGCTGCCGGAGGTGCGCGACGGCCTCAAGCCGGTGCACCGCAGGGTGCTCTACGCGATGTTCGACTCCGGGTTCCGCCCGGACCGCAGCCACGCCAAGTCGGCGCGGTCGGTCGCCGAGACGATGGGTAACTACCACCCGCACGGTGACGCCTCGATCTACGACACCCTGGTGCGGATGGCCCAACCGTGGTCGCTGCGCTATCCGCTGGTCGACGGTCAGGGCAACTTCGGCTCGCCGGGCAACGACCCGGCGGCCGCGATGCGCTACACCGAAGCGCGGCTGACTCCGCTGGCGATGGAGATGTTGCGCGAAATCGACGAGGAGACAGTCGATTTCATACCTAACTACGACGGCCGGGTGCAAGAGCCGACGGTGCTGCCGAGCCGGTTCCCGAACCTGCTGGCCAACGGTTCGGGCGGCATCGCGGTCGGTATGGCGACCAACATGCCGCCGCACAACCTGCGAGAGCTCGCCGACGCCGTGTTCTGGGCACTGGACAATTACGATGCCGACGAAGAGGCGACGCTGGCCGCGGTCACCGAGCGGATCAAAGGCCCCGACTTCCCCACCTCCGGGCTGATCGTCGGTTCGCAAGGCATCGCGGATGCTTACAAGACCGGCCGCGGTTCCATTCGGATGCGCGGCGTGGTTGCCGTGGAAGAAGATTCGCGGGGCCGAACGTCGCTGGTGATCACCGAGTTGCCGTATCAGGTCAACCACGACAACTTCATCACCTCGATCGCCGAGCAGGTCCGCGACGGCAGGCTGGCCGGGATCGCCAACATCGAAGACCAGAGCAGTGACCGGGTCGGGCTGCGCATCGTCGTCGAGATCAAGCGCGACGCGGTGGCCAAGGTGGTGCTGAACAACCTCTACAAGCACACCCAGCTGCAGACCAGTTTCGGCGCCAACATGCTGGCGATCGTCGACGGGGTGCCGCGCACCCTGCGGCTGGACCAGCTGATCCGCTACTACGTCGAGCACCAACTCGACGTCATCATCCGGCGCACCACCTACCGGCTGCGCAAGGCCAACGAACGGGCCCACATTCTGCGCGGCCTGGTCAAGGCGCTCGACGCGCTCGACGAGGTGATCGCGTTGATCCGGGCGTCGGAGACGGTGGACGTCGCGCGAGCGGGCCTGATCGAACTGCTTGACATCGACGAGATCCAGGCGCAGGCGATCCTGGACATGCAATTGCGGCGCCTGGCGGCGTTGGAGCGCCAGCGCATCATCGACGATCTCGCCAAGATCGAAACCGAGATCGCCGACCTGGAAGACATTTTGGCCAAGCCAGAGCGCCAGCGCCTGATCGTGCACGACGAGCTCGCCGAGATCGTCGAGAAGCACGGCGACGACCGCCGCACCCGCATCATCGCGGCGGACGGCGACGTCAGCGACGAGGACCTGATCACGCGCGAAGACGTCGTCGTCACGATCACCGAAACCGGGTACGCCAAGCGCACCAAAACGGACTTGTACCGCAGCCAGAAGCGCGGCGGGAAAGGGGTACAGGGCGCCGGGCTGAAGCAGGACGACATCGTGCGGCACTTCTTCGTCTGCTCGACCCACGACTGGATCCTGTTTTTCACCACCCAGGGCCGGGTGTATCGGGCCAAGGCCTACGACCTGCCGGAAGCCTCGCGGACGGCGCGCGGCCAGCACGTCGCCAACCTGCTGGCCTTTCAGCCCGAGGAGCGGATCGCTCAGGTGATCCAGATCCGCAGCTACGAGGACGCCCCGTATCTGGTGCTGGCCACCCGCAACGGGCTGGTCAAAAAGACCAAGCTGACCGACTTCGACTCGAATCGCTCGGGCGGGATCGTGGCGGTCAACCTGCGTGACGGCGACGAGCTGGTCGGGGCGGTGCTGTGCTCCGCCGAGGACGACCTGCTACTGGTCTCTGCCAACGGCCAGTCGATCCGGTTCTCGGCGACGGACGACGCGCTGCGGCCAATGGGCCGTGCGACCTCGGGTGTGCAGGGCATGCGGTTCAACACCGACGACTATCTGCTGTCGCTCAACGTGGTCCGCGAAGGCACATTCTTGCTGGTCGCGACGTCCGGAGGCTATGCCAAACGCACGGCGATCGAGGAATACACCGCGCAGGGCCGCGGCGGAAAGGGCATCTTGACGATCCAATACGACACCCGTCGTGGGAAGCTGGTAGGGGCGCTGATCGTCGACGACGACAGCGAGGTGTACGCGATCACCTCCGGCGGTGGGGTGATCCGGACGGCGGCCAGGCAGGTTCGGAAAGCCGGACGGCAGACTAAAGGTGTTCGGTTGATGAACTTGGGCGAGGGCGACACACTATTAGCCATCGCACGTAACGCCGAAGAAGCTGAAGAAGCCGCCGTTACCGACGACGATTCGGGTACCGCACCGGACGCGTGAGCGATCGCCGACCGCCGCGGCGGCCGGATGCACAGTTAGGAGCCGTGGGGTGACTTCACCGAACGAGCCGGGGCATCCCGGACCGGGCGACAGCCCGAACGGGAATAGCTCGGTCGACCGGGGAGGCGCACCGCGGCCGCCGCATGCCGCCGGTGCCAAGGCTGGCGAACCCTCGCGGCCACGTGGCGGCGCTCGATCCTCGCAGGCACAACGGCGTCCACCGGCGGATGCGCCGAAACCGCGCGAGCCGCGACCGGTCGGCCGCCCCTCCGGCGCCCCCAACGCCGACGCCCGGTTAAGCCGCTTCATCTCGGGTACCGCCGCGCCGGGCGCAGCCAAGACGCCACCGCCCGACGTCGACGCGCCAGCAGAGCCGGCGCGCGGCGAAACCCGGCACAACGAGGCCTACGCCAGCGAACTACCCGATCTATCCGGTCCGATCCCCCGGGCCGGCCAGCGCAACTCAGCTGCCGAGCCAGCACCGTACACGTCGCCGACTCCGGTGCGAACCGAACGCCGCGTCCAGGTGACCGGGCGAGCCCAAGGCCCGGTGCGTGCCAGCATGCAGATCCGGCGAATCGATCCGTGGAGCACGCTGAAGGTGTCGTTGGTGCTTTCGGTGGCGTTGTTCTTCGTCTGGATGATCGCCGTGGCGTTCCTCTATCTGGTGCTGGGCGGCATGGGCGTCTGGAGCAAGCTCAACAGCAATGTCGGGGACCTGCTGAACAACACCAGCGGCAGCAGCGCCGACCTGGTGTCCAGCGGCACGATCTTCGGCGGTGCTGCTCTGATCGGCTTGGTCAACATCGTGTTGCTCAGCGCGATGGCCACCATCGGCGCATTCATCTACAACCTGACAACAGACCTGATCGGTGGCGTCGAGGTGACGCTGGCCGACCGGGATTAGTGGTTTGGGTGCGGACGCTGCGGTGGGGTAATCTCGTCGCTCGGCCGTATGCGCGTACGGGCCTATAGCTCAGGCGGTTAGAGCGCTTCGCTGATAACGAAGAGGTCGGAGGTTCGAGTCCTCCTAGGCCCACAACCATGTGTTTGCCAAGACGTTTCGT
>DASZKQ010000121.1:0-4313 GCA_035552835.1 Mycobacterium sp.
GTACGTGTCCGACCGGTACGACGCCCGCCGGTTGGCGCCCGTAGTCGACTGCCTGCAACTCGACGCCACCAGGTGCGGCGGGTACACCGGATGGCTGGCCGGTGCTGCGATCGCCGCGTCGCACAACCTCCAGGTGTCCGCGCACTGCGCACCAGCGCTGCACGCTCCGGTCGCCGCCTCGGTCACCAATCTGCGCCATGCCGAGTACTTCATCGACCACACTCGGTTGGAGCCGAAACTGTTCGAGGGCCTACCCCCTGTGGCGAACGGTGCGCTCACCGCCAACACGACCGTCCCCGGTCACGGTATGTCGGTTGCCGCCAGCGCCGCGCAATACCGACGATGAGCAGGAATCACCGAGACCCGCCATGACCACCCCCGCCAGCACATCCCGGCAGATCGAGTTACTTCGTGCGGCGTGGGGAGCCGCTTTGCTGATTGCGCCGCGCCAGGTGATGGAGAACGTCCATCACCTGGAGGTCGACACCAAGAGCGCGGTGATCGCCCGGATCCTGGGCGCCCGCCAGCTGGCCCAGGCTGTGCTGTCGGGTTTGCGGCCCAGCCCCGAGGTGCTCGCGATGGGGGTGTGGGTGGATACCGTACATGCGCTGACCGCGGTGGGTCTCGCCATTGCTGACCGCTCCCGAGCCCGCGCCGGGCTGACCGACACCGTCGTCGCGGGGCTGTGGGCCGGGGCCGGCTATCGCGATCTGCTCGGCGGTGCGCCGACAGCTTCGTCCCACCAACGGCTGCGGGATCGACTGGCCCAGATCGTGCTGCGCGTCGCGCCCGGTGGAGCGTTCTTGCTCAGACGGGTCAACGCGGCCGAGCGGGGCAATTGAGACAACCGGCGGGCTCACGGACGGTTGAGGGCGGCAGGCATGTTTCATCTGGTCGGCGTGGCTTCGGTGTGAAGACGCGGGCATCAATGGGTTCCGGTAGCTGGGTCGGCCACACCGTGGTAACGATGCGGGTCGGGCAGCCGCCTGCGGCGCCACATATGGAGCAGCACCAAAAACGACGCCGCTGCAGCGTAGATGCACCACAGCGAGGCGAACCCCCGAATCGCGAGCACGGCGACCACAGTGAGTCCTATCAGGTTGAGCAACCCGAACGCGACAATGGAGCGGTAACCAGACATCAGCGCCGGCCCGATCACGGCCACGATGTAAAGAACTACCCACAGTGCGCCGTTTTCGACGCCGGTGTGGTAGCTCAAAGCATGTGGAAGCCGGTGCACCACGACCGGGTGCGACAGCACGGCGAAAGCAAGGTACGCCGAAACGATCGCGCCGAGCACTACGAATGGCGCCACTCGCAACCGGGCCCCGGTCGGTTCGAGGAGTAACACTGCGAGCGGAACATACGTCGGCAGCAAAGCGAAGGCGATCAGCACATACGCCAGGACCGCCAGATGAACGAAGCCGACTGACCGGTCACCATCCTGGCCCGCCCATACGGCAGCCTCGATGAACTGGTGCAGGGAGAAGATCGTGGGCAGCAACGCGAACGGCAATTCGCGCGGGCTTTTCACCTCTCGCAGTGACAGCGCGGCCACGGGCAGTAGCACAGTTCCCGCCACCACATCTGCAGTCATTGAGAAGCACATGTTTGCCGATGTTGCCACGGATCGTCCGCAAATCAGGCAAAACTCGTCCCACACCTAAGTTGGGCAGCGGTCCCTCGCCTGGGTAAAAGCGGCCTGCCGCCGGTATGAACTGGCCCCATACCGCGCGTGAACTTCCGCCGCAGTCAACCACCTGGGATGTTGCTGCGAGTTTCGCGGGCCGCGGTGTTCCGAGACAACAACGGGTACGCAGATGCCGAAATGCGATGAGCACCAGAGGGCTGGCGCTGGCGACGCATCAACCGGAGTTTGGGCGCCGATGTAAGCCGGTTGGCCGGTTGAAGCGGCGCGAAGACTATCCACCCGGCGAAAGGGGTTGACGATGTCGCCAGTCACGCAAGGGCCCATAGGGCGTTCGACCTCCGGGTTACGCCTTGTCAGCCGCAACCCTAGCCACTTCCGCAATGGCCGGTGGTTTCTACTGGCAGAGGGCGCGCTGCTGATCGGCCTGGGTAGCGCAGGGTTCATCCTTGCGGCAACGCATCCCCACGCCGCACCCGCCGGCGCCCCGATTCTGGGACTCGCGCTGACACCGTGGCACAGCGCGCTGCTGTTCGGGTTCGGAGTGTTAGCCGTGTTCGGCGTTCTCCAGCGCCGCGCAGCGATCGCGGTAACGGCGCTCAGTGCGGTCGCCTTTGTGGCTCTTGTGATTATTGGCGCGGTCTTCTCCGCCCATCATGCGCCCGGACCGCTCGGGTTCGAACCGCGCGACATTGTGTTACACGGCGTGCTGGCGGTGGTGAATTTTGCTGTCTTGTACTGGCTCATCCCCGACGTGCTCGAGGGCCCAGGTTGGGTTTCGCGCCGGGGAACGCGCCCTCGGCACCGCCCAGAGCGACATGCGCCTGCGACCCGGCCCGGACCCTGACGCCCAGGCGCCGGACGCCTCGATGACGCGGGTGGGCGAACGGTGGCGCACTTAAGCCCAGTTTCAACGGAACTACACAACCCCAACACTCACACAGAAAGCAGTCCTTCATGACAGCACCTCGGAGCGTCGTCATCACCGGAGCCAGCGCCGGGATCGGTCGCGCCGTCGCTCGCGCATTCGGCGCCAGAGGCGACAACATCGCTCTGCTTGCCCGGGGGCAGGGCGGCCTGGAAGCTGCCGTCAAAGAAGTCGAGGCGGCCGGGGGCCAAGCGTTGGCAATTACCACCGACGTCGCCGACTACGACGCGGTCGATTCGGCGGCCACGCAGTTCGAGGCGGCCTTCGGACCCATCGACGTCTGGGTGAATGTCGCGTTCACGTCGGTGTTCGCCGCGTTCCATCAGATCGACGCGAAGGAATACCGCCGTGTCACCGATGTCAGCTACCTGGGTTACGTCCACGGCACCATGGTCGCGCTGGCACGCATGCGGCCGCGGAATCGCGGCACCATCGTGCAGGTCGGCTCGGCGCTCGGCTCACGGGCCATCCCGCTACAGTCGGCTTACTGCGGCGCAAAACATGCCATCAACGGCTTCACCGAATCCGTGCGCACCGAACTGATGCACGACCACAGCAACGTCCACATCACCGTCGTCCAGATGCCCGCGGTCAATACGCCGCAGTTCTCGTGGGTGCTTTCCCGGCTGCCCAAGCATCCACAGCCGGTACCTCCCATATACCAGCCCGAGGTCGCCGCACGCGCCGTGCTGTTCGCCGCCGAGCACCCCCGCCGCAAGCAATACTGGGCCGGCGCCAGCACCGCCGCCACCATTTTGGGCCAAAAACTCGCCCCTGCACTGCTCGACCGCTACCTGGCAAGAACCGGCTATTCCTCACAACAAACTAATGAGTCGGTGAGCCCGAACCGACCGAACAACCTTTGGGAGCCTCTCGACACCGAGCCGGGCGACGACCATGGAGCACACGGCGCATTCGACAAGCGTTCGTACCGGCGGTCCCCACAGCTGTGGGTCTCCCAGCATGCCCGATCAGCCTCGGTCGCCGCCGCCGCCGCCACCGTCGCCGCCGTTCTCACCCGCTCCGGCCGTAGCAGACGGCAAGTCTGAGCTCGTAGCTGCGTTGGGCGTGGCCCGGCCAACCGCCCTGCGCAACCCGTCAGTGGCCAGTGGTTGAACGGAGCGAGAACAACGGTCGGCGCCCGAAGTGGCGCCAAATATATCGGGCCGATACTATGCACCGAGACGTTGTCTCGACATAACAGCGTCGCAACCAATCGGGCAAAGGAGGTGGCTCATGCTGGAGCTCGCCATCCTGGGACTCTTGCTCGAGTCGCCCATGCATGGCTACGAGCTGCGCAAACGGTTGACCGGTCTGCTCGGGGCGTTTCGGGCCTTCTCCTATGGGTCGCTCTATCCCGCGCTGCGACGGATGCAGTCCGACGGTCTGATCGCCGAGAACGCCGCGCCGGCCGGAACGCCGGTGCGTCGCGCCCGGCGTGTCTACGAATTGACCGAACAGGGCCGGCTGCGTTTCACCGAGCTGGTGGCTGACACCGGCCCGTCCAACTACACCGACGACGGGTTCGGCGTGCATCTGGCATTTTTCAACCGCACGCCGGCCGAAGCACGGATGCGCATCCTGGAGGGCCGTCGCCGCCAGGTCGAGGAACGACGAGAAGGCTTGCGTGAAGCAATAGCGCGGGCCAGTAACTCGCTGGATCGCTACACCCGCCAGCTGCACCAACTCGGGCTGGAATCCAGCGAGCGTGAAGTCAACTGGCTCAACGAGTTGATC
>DASZKQ010000122.1:0-24066 GCA_035552835.1 Mycobacterium sp.
TCGTCAAATTCATCATGGACGAAATCTTCCCCGGCGGCCGGCTGCCGTCGGTGGCGGTGGTCGAAGAGGGCGCGACCCGGGCCGGCTTCGAGATAGCCCGCGTGCAGTCGCTGCGGCTGCACTACGCACGCACGCTGGATACTTGGGCGGCCGCGCTGGAAGCCCGCAAGGACGAGGCCATCGCGATCCAGTCCGACGAGGTCTACGAGCGCTACATGAAGTACTTGACCGGCTGCGCCGACCTGTTCCGAAACGGCAATACCGATGTCTGCCAGTTCACACTGGTCAAACCGGCCGACTAGAGCTCGGACTACTGCACCAGGCGGTCGGGTCGGGTGTAGACGCCTCCGTTTTGGGAGCGGCGGCCACCACCGTGTGCTCGTCGTAAACCACTTCGGTGTCGCGCCGACGGCGGGTGCGGCGGCTTCGATACTTCACCGGCCGTTAGACCTCAGCCGAAGAATATGTTGCGCCGCCCGGCCAGCAGTTGATACAGCGTTTGCTGGATGGTCTCGCGCACCTGGTCGGTCAGCTCGAAGGTGACCATGGGATCGTCGGCGTCGGCGCCCTCGTAGTGGGCGGTGGGAATCGGCTCGCCAAAGGCGATGTGCCACTTCGACGGCAGCGGCACCAGCCCTGCCGGACCGGCCAGCGGGAAAAGCGGGGTGATCGGGAAGTACGGCAGACCGAACAGTCGCGCCAGCATCCTGACGTCGGCCAGCATTGGGTAGATCTCCTCGGAGCCGACGATCGAGCACGGCACGATCGGCGCTTTGGTGCGCAGCGCCGCCGCCACGAAGCCGCCGCGGCCGAACCGCTGCAGCTTGTAGCGGTCCTTGAAGCGCTTACCCAGGCCCTTGTATCCCTCCGGGAACACCGCGGTCAATTCTCCGGAGGCCAGCAGCCGATGAGCGTCGGCGGTGCATGCCATGGTGTGCCCGGCCCTGCGGGCAGCCTCGCCGATCATCGGCAGGTCGAACACCATGTCGGCGGCCAGCAGCCGCAGGTCACGATGGGCCGGGTGCTCGTCGTGAACCGCCACCGATGCCATCAGCCCGTCGAACGGCAGCACGCCGGCATGGTTGGCCACCACCAACGCCGCGCCGGTCTCGGGCAAGTTCTCGACGCCGCTGACCTCGACCCGGAACCACGACTTGAAGAAGAACCTCAGCAACGGCCGCACGATCGCGTCGTTGAAATGCGGATCGAACCCGAACTCGTCGACGCGGTAATCGCCGGTAAGGCGGTGCCGCAGGAACTCGGCGACGGCAGTGACCTTGTGCACGAGCTCGTTGCCGGACTCGTGGGCGTCGGATTTGCCGCCGGCAGCGCGCCGGTGCTGATCGATCTCGCGGACGACGGCGGCGATCTGATCGGCCGAAGCGCGGCTACCGGGTTCGGAGAGCAGTGAGGGGTGCTGACGAGACGTTTGGGTACGTTGGCCGGCGCGCCGGTGCGCCGCTGCACGGCTCGAATTCGAGTGCAGCGGAATGACTTTCGCCTTCGAATCGCCCGCCATTAATAACCCTGCCCCCACCCCTTAGTTGATTTTGGTTCGGCCACCAAAGCGCTGCGCTGCTGCCACGGCCCGACCTTCAATCGAGCGTACCCATTCCGGATCGATAATGGGAGTTAAACCTCGGCCGCGTACGTAATCGTCAAAAGCCTCTGCAGTCGACCACTTGGGATGGTATTCGAGCTCCCGTCGCATCCTCGTCGTGTCCATCACCCGGCCGTAGCTGAGGTAGTCGAGTTGCTCACGGTTGATCTCGGTGTAGTGGTTGGCTCGCCGCAGCGAATCCAGTGCCCACAGCCCGAATCCGGGCACCGGCAGCGAGATTCGGCCGGCCCGCCGGATCGCCTGCGAGAGCATGATGACGCCGCTGCCGCCGATATTGAAGGTGCCTGCCTTACCGGCCATCACGGCGCGCTCCAAAGCACCCAGCGCGTCCTGCTCGTGCAGCAGCTGCAGCCGTGCGTCGCGGCCGAGCACCTTCGGAACCAGCGGGCCGGCCAGGTATCGCGACAGCGTGGTCTCCATTGCAGGACCGATCATGTTCGCCAACCGCAGAATCGTCACCGCGATATCGGGCCGACGCCGCCCGAGCCCGCGGGTGTACCCCTCGATGTCCAGGCTGTCTTTGGGAAAGCCCTCCCGGAACGGACGACGGCTGCTGCTGTCCTCGGTGAACATCACCGGATCGTGCGGACTGGACCCGTAAACCTCAGAGGTCGACTTGAGCACCACTCGACGCACCGACGGCGCCTTCTGGCAGGCCGCGAACAGCTGCATCGCGCCCAGCACGTTGATTTCCTTCAGCGCCGCCCCGCCACCGGACCGCGGCGCAAACGACGCCGCCGAGGCGTGCACCACCGTGTCGACATCGCCATTTCGAATCACCTTGGCGACAAACGGGTTGCGGATGTCGGCGCGGACGAACTCGGCGCGGCCCATCCGACGGAGCATGTCCTTGCTGGGCGCAACCGCATCCACTGCGATGACCCGGTTGATCAATGGGTTCTGCGCCAGCCGTGCGGTCAGGTAGCCGCCCAAAAACCGGCAGGCACCAGTGACCAGCACGACCTTCGGGTAATGCACGGAATCGGTGGTGTTGCTGCCAGTGCCACTTGTCCGGGTGCCCGTTCCGGTTCCCGGTTGACCGTCCGACACATCCACTTTGTTAGCCTCGCGACCTCTCAGCGCCGCGAGCTGCGGCAGCCGTTGGGGGAGTTACTTTCCGAGTTTTCTGCGCTGCACCCGGGTACGGCGAAGCAGCTTGCGATGCTTCTTCTTCGACATCCGTTTGCGCCGCTTCTTGATTACTGAACCCATAACTCCGCTATCTGTGTGGCGGCCCGAGTCCGCCGTGGCCGGGCATGTGCAATAACCCGCACACTCTACCCAAGACGGCGTATCGAACGCCAAAACGCACCGGGGGATCGATACGGCTCAGTTGCGCAGCATCCGATGGCCGCGAGACTTAAGCCACTGCGACGCCTATCGGCGTGTCCTCGCGAAGGTTTAAGTGTCGCGGTCCAACTGCCCGGCGTTAGCCGGCGTCGAAGTAGGAGCTCTCCAGCATGTCGTGCACGGCCTTCGCGTGCACCCGGAAGGAGCGCCCCACCCGGACTGCTGGCAGCTCACCGTTGTGAACCAGCCGGTAGACGGTCATCTTGCTGACCCGCATCAGCGCTGCCACTTCGGCCACAGTCAGGAATTGCGTCCGGGGCGGCTGACCGTCGACGGAACCAGTATCTCGTCCCGATTTACCGCCAGCTGAGTCCCGTGCCGATGGCCCGTTCATAGACGTCATCGCAACCCAATCAGTCAGGCATCTGCAGTCCCAGCGGTTTCCCCTCCGCTGGCACCCACAGGTGCATACCAAGAGGAGAATAGCGGGACTAGTGGGGTTACTGCGACGGGTGGGGGCAAATAAATAAAATTCTATAAATTACTCTGATGTAATTCTTAGCTGCTCAGAGCGAGTTTTTGCGGCCCGCACCGCCTCATCGACGGCGGCCCGCAAACCCCGGCCTTCCAGTTCCCGCAGCGCAGCCGCGGTAGTACCGCCGGGCGAGGTAACAACCGCGCGCAGCCGGGCCGCGGTGGTGTCCAACGACAGGTCCGACGCCCTGTCGCCGGGTGCTCCGCGGTCCTGTTCCATCCGGTCCAGCAACATCGCCGCCGACCCGGCCATCGTCTGGGCGACCAGCTCGATGGCCACCGAGCGGCTCAACCCGACCCCGACGGCGGCGTCCACCAACGCCTCGACCATCAAGAAGAAATACGCCGGCCCAGAACCGGAGACCGCGGTCACCGCGTCCAGGTGGTCCTCGGGAACCGTCAGCACAGTGCCGACCGAGTCCAACAGCGCAGCGACCTCCTTGAGCTGCTCATGGGTCGCGAACCGGCCCTTGGCCATGGCGCTGATCCCGGCGCCGACCAAGGTCGGCGCGTTGGGCATCACCCGCACCACCGGCGTACCGGCCGGCAGCTTGGATTCCAGGTAGGCCGTGGTGACCCCGGCCGCGACGGAGATCAATACCTGGTCGGGGACGTCGTCACTGGACTCGGCCGCCAGCTGGGTGATCTCGGCGACCACCGAAGAGACATCGGAGGGTTTCACCGCGATGATGACAAACGTCGCGTTTTCCACCGCATCACGCACCGACGTCACCAGCACCGAATACGTCTCGGCGAGATGTCGCGCGCGGTCGGGCATCCGCTCGGCGACCACCAGGTCCTTAACTTGGCGCCCGGCCCGCAGCAAGCCCGATAGCAGGGCTTCGCCGATGCTGCCCCCGCCGACGATTGCGATTCTCGCCATGCCGCACAGCATGGCAGACCGCGACAAGTTTCGTGGATACCGGGCGATCGCAAGCGCGGCGGACCCGGGCGCAGCGGCTCGTCCGGCTACAACGGTCGTGCCGGTAACTAGCGGGCCGCAGGCACCATCGCCAACTGGCGGGCCTGCACCACGATGCGGCCCTCGCAGTCGACCACTGTGTGGTCCTCGTCAAACCAGTCCTGCCCGATTTGCATGCAGCTGCATACCACCCGCAACCAGCCGTCCGCCGGCAGTGCGCGCAGGTAGGCGGTGAGCTGCACGGTCGGCGCCCAGCCGGTGCGGTTCACCGCGAAAGTCACCGGCGCCGACACATCTCCGCACATCAGCGCGAACAGCACGTCCGGTGCCAGGCCGCGCGGCCGTACCCACATCTGGATCACCGGCGGCCGGCCGTCGGTGGGGCCCAACGTCGAGATCAGCGGCCGCACATCGCAGCCCTCGGCCAGATGCACCAGTCCGGCCAGCGGGTGGCCGGGACCGATCGGCGCGACGTCGTCGGGCGGCTCGGGGTCCATCAGGCCCACCACCGGATTGGCCGACAGCAGCGGCGGCGCGTGGTGCTCCGGCTCGCCGAGCGTGACCACAGCATGCACGGCGGCGCGATCACCCTGGATGAGCTCCACGTCGACTACGCCAATCCGCCGCCCGCGCTTGCGGATCGACGTCACCAACCGCATCGGACCAGGATCGGGCGCCCACAAGAAACTGCCCGAGACCGCGACCGGTTGCAGGCCCAATTGCCCGCCATGGGCCGTGCGGGCGGCGTTCGCGCACAAGGCCAGCATCGCCCCGCCATGCACCTTGGGCCCGATGGTCCAGTGCTTGTTCAACTCTCCGGCAAAGACACCGGGTTCGACCTCACGCAACGCCATCGCGCTGCTGAATAACGCGGTCATGAACTTGTGCGGTTTCCTTCTGATTCCTTCGGGCCTCAGCGCAGCAGGTGCGTGCGGGCGAATTGCAACGACTCGGCCAACATGGCCTCGCGCTCATGGGCTGAACGCGCTCCGGACGTGGACACCTCCAGCACGACATGGCCGGCGAAATCATTGCCGGCCAGCATCTCGCACACCTCGACCACCGGCTGGTTACCCTGGCCCGGCGCCAGATGTTCGTCGGCCGGCAGGCCGGTGCCGTCGCACAAGTGCAAGTGCACCAGACCCGAACCCATCCGCTGCGCCATGTCCACCGCATCGGTGCCCGCCGTCGCGGTGTGCGACAAGTCCAGCGTGTAGTGCGCGTGGTTGCCGTCCAGCGGGTCGTAGGACGGCGCGAACGCCGAGATCCCCGGCCCGGGCCCGCCGCCGCGCCTGCGCATCCGTTCTTTTAACTGCTCAGCCCTAAAGAACCGGTCGGCCCTAAACGGGAACATATTCTCCACGGCGACCAGCACGTCGCTGGACGCCTCCAGGCTGGCGACCTGCTCGGTGAATCCTTCGACATAGCGCCGTTGCCAGCGAAACGGCGGATGCACGACGACGGTTTGAGCGCCGAGCTGTTCGGCGGCCCGCACACTGCGGTCGAGCTTGGGAATCGGGTTGGCGCCCCACACCCGCTGCGAGATCAGCAGACACGGCGTGTGCACCGACAGCACCGGCATCCGGTAGCGCAGGGAAAGCTTCTCCACCGCGTCGATGTCCTGGCTGACCGATTCGCCCCACACCATCAGCTCGACGCCGTCGTAGCCGAGCTTGGCCGCATACTCGAAAGCGACCTCGGTCCTCATCGGGTAGACCGAGGCCGTCGACAGACCGACCTTGATGGCTGGGCGCACGCGGGTTCCGCTGAGCGCCTAGCCGGATTGCAACAACGCTAACGGCCCCAGCGTGACCAGCGCCCCCACTGCCACCGCGATCAACGTGCTGCCGATGTCCTCAGTTTTGCGGACCACCCGCACGCCAACCACCAGGCCCAGGATGACGAGCACCGAAAGCACCAGCGCCACGATGTTGTTCCACCGCCACAGCTGGTCGAACGCGATGAACAGCAAGGCTCCGAATCCGACAGCCAGAATCGACTGCAGGACAACCGTTCCGACGAGCCGCATGGATTCTTTTCGCGACCACGCGACCTCACGGTGGTCGGCGGCGAGGTCCTCGGGGTAGTCGGCCTCGTCGGCGATGTCGGCGACATCCCGATAGGCCGCGTCAGGACGCGATTCGATGTGGTCAGCGGCGCCCTTGACGCCCGACCGACCGGCGGACGAACGCAGGTATGAGCGCACATAGGCCGAGTCTTCGCTGGCGAGTTCGGCGTCCCGCACGTCGCTGTCCATCACGTCCACCGACATCCCGGCGTAGTCCTCCAGCGGGTCTGGGTTCATCCCCTCGGCGCCGGAGCGGTCTGCCGGCTGGTCTTCCTCGCCGCCGGAACGGCTGGTGTCGACCCGGACGTTGTTGCGCGACGGCAACGGATACGGGCTGCGCTCGGGGCGCGATTCACGCGACTCGGGCCGTGATTCACGGGGACGAGGCGACGGGGATTCCGGCCAACGCGGCTCGGGTTCGGACCAGTAGCCAGACTTCTCGGCGGGCTCGTCGGAAACCAACTCGTCGAGCCGAGCAGACCCGTTGGCGCGGTGGGCATGCGATCCCGGACCCGGTTGGCTGCTCGCTTCGGGTTCGATGTCCTCGTCGATGACCGGGATTTCGCCGGTCAGCTCGGCGACGGTCACCGCGTCGGAGTTGCCGCGGCGACGCCGACGGCGATTGGGAACCGGGGCGCCGATCGTGCCGTTCTTGGCCAACAACTCAGCAACCGAGATGGGTCGGGTATTCGCGTTGTCGTGTGGTCCGGTCATCGTGTGTTGCCTCTCGATCGGTCAACTGCATTCCGATCAACTCGCTGGCTCTTAGCATCCCGCACAGAAGTCTCGACGAGGGCGGTTCCGTCAGCTTCGCTATCGAGTTTGCGCAAAATGAGACCTTCTCGTAGCGCCCACGGACAAATGTCCACTGTTTCTATCGACAGCGCTCGCATACTCGCCTCCGCGACCAGAGCTCCTGCCACGATTTGCGGCGCTCGCTCGGCGCTCACTCCTTCCAGTTCAGCACGGTCAGCGGTCGTCATCCTAGAGATGAAAGATATGAGTTGTCTGAGGCCATTCGCCGTGAGTGTGCGCTTGACCCGCGGCCCGGCGGCCGACGGCGCCGCACCGGTTAGTCGCGCCAGTGAACGGAAGGTCTTCGACGTTGCTACCGCAAGGTCGGGGCTGCCGGCCTCCAGCATTTTGGCGCTGGCGTCGCCGAGTTCGGAGTCCAGCCAATCGCGCAGCATCGCCACCCGGCGCCGGCCCGGTGGATCGTCGCTCAGCCATTCGCGGGTCAGCCGGCCGGCGCCCAGCGGCAGCGACAAAGCGACTTCGGGTTCCTCGTCGACGCCGTTGGACAACTCCAGCGAGCCGCCGCCGATGTCGAGGTTGATGATTCGGCCCGCGCTCCAGCCATACCAGCGACGCACCGCAAGGAAGGTCAGCCGCGACTCGTCGACACCGCGCAGCACTTGCAGCTCGACACCGGTCTCTTTGCGCACCCGGGACAGCACGTCCTCGGAGTTCTTGGCGTCGCGGACCGCGGAGGTGGCGAACGCCATCAGTTCGGCGCAGCCCGAGCTATCCGCGATCTTTTCGAACTCGTCGATGGTCTCGATCAGCTTGTCGGCGCCGCGCCGGGTGATTTTGCCCGAGCTGTCGATCGACTCGGCCAGCCGCAGAGTCGCCTTGGTCGAGCTCATCGGCGTCGGGTGTCCGCCGCGGCGGGCGTCCACCACTAGCAGATTGACCGTGTTGCTGCCGACGTCGAGTACTCCTAATCGCACGAAACACAACCTTACGGCTGAGGTGCCGCAGCGTTGGATTGGACTACCGTGAAAACTGTGGCAAGTTCGCAGCCAGATCATCCCGGTGAAGTCGAATTGGACTTCGCGCGCGAATGGGTGGAGTTCTACGACCCGGACAATCCCGAGCATCTGATTGCCGCGGACCTGACCTGGCTGTTGTCCCGGTGGACGTGTGTGTTCGGCACCCCGGCCTGCCAGGGCACCGTCGCCGGACGTCCCGATGACGGATGTTGCTCGCACGGGGCGTTTTTGTCCGACAACGACGACCGGGCCCGGCTGGACGACGCGGTGTCAAAACTCACTGACTCCGACTGGCAGTTCCGCGAAAAGGGCTTGAGCCGCAAGGGCTACCTCGAACTCGACGAGCACGAGGGCGAAGAGCAGTTTCGCACCCGCAAACACAAGGGCGCGTGCATCTTCTTGAACCGGCCCGGGTTCGACGGCGGCCCGGGCTGCGCGCTGCACAGCAAAGCACTGAAGCTCGGCGTGGCACCGCTGACGATGAAACCCGACGTCTGCTGGCAGCTGCCTATCCGCCGCAGCCAGGAATGGGTGACCCGCCCGGACGGCGCCGAGATCCTGAAGACCACCGTGACCGAATATGACCGCCGCGGCTGGGGCGCCGGCGGTGCCGATCTGCACTGGTACTGCACCGGTGATCCGGCCGCCCATGTCGGCACCGAGCAGGTCTGGGTGAGCCTGGGGGCCGAACTCACCGAGCTGCTCGGCGAGAAGGCCTACGCCGAACTGGCCGCAATGTGCAAGCGGCGCAGCGCATTAGGGCTCGTCGCCGTCCACCCGGCAACGCGGGCCGCCGAATAGCGCTGTTGCGTCTGCATTCGCCCGCCGTGAACGAGGAACTGCAGTCAGCTGCCGCACCACGTTGGCGCGGCCAGCCCGGGCGTCTGGAGGTCTGGTACGCAACCCTGTCGGATCCGGTGACGTGCGCCGGGCTCTGGGTCCACTACGAGATGGTGTCCCCGACCTCGACAAGCGCATGCGATCCCTATGCACATGGCTGGGTGAGCTGGTTTCCGCCCGACGGCCCACCGCACACCGAGCGTTTCGGTCCCGAGCCCGTTGGACCAGCCATCGGATCGTCTTGGCTCACCGTTGCCGATGCGCGAATCGCGTTGGAAGAGTTGGCCGGACGAGCCGGGTCACTGACATGGAACCTGAGCTGGAAGGACAGTGGTGCGCCGCTGTGGACCTTCCCGCGGCCGGTGTGGGAACGCGAACTGCTGCCCGGTGCGCAGGTGGTGCTCGCTCCGACTGCACAGTTCACCGGCTCGCTGCGCACCGGCGCCACTGTCCACCGGGCCGATGGGTGGCGCGGCGCCGTGGCCCACATCTACGGGCACGGCAACGCCAGCCGCTGGGGTTGGATCCACGCCGACCTTGGCGACGGCGACGTGCTCGAGGTGGTCACCGCGGTGTCGCGCAAAGCCGGCCTGCGCAGGCTTCCGCCGATGGCGTTCATTCGGTTCCGTACCGGCGGAAAGGATTGGCCCGCAAGCGTTTTACCGTCAGTGCGGATGTGGACCAAATTGGGCCTGCGACACTGGCAGCTCAACGGGCATATCGGCGGTCGTCGGGTGCTGATTCGCGTCGACCAGCCCGCAGAGCGATGCGTGAGCCTGGGCTATACAGATCCAGACGGCGCCGCCGCGGTGTGCACCAACAGCGAGCAGGCCGACATCTACGTCGAGGTCGGCGACCGCCGCTGGTCGGTAATCGGCACCGGCCACGCCGAGGTCGGCTTGCGAGCCGCCGAGTAGCGTCAGCTCTCCAGTTTGTAGCCCAACCCGCGCACCGTCACCAGGTGTATCGGATTGGCGGGGTCGGCCTCGATTTTCGACCGCAGCCGCTTGACGTGTACGTCGAGTGTCTTGGTGTCACCGACATAGTCGGCGCCCCACACGCGATCGATCAGCTGCCCGCGAGTCAGCACCCGTCCGCTGTTGCGCATCAGATACTCCAGCAGGTCGAATTCCTTGAGCGGCAATGTGATCGGCACACCGTTGACCGAGACGACGTGGCGTTCGACGTCCATTCGTACCGGCCCCGATTCCAGCACGCCGTCGGCGATCTCAGAGTCGTCGTCGCCGCGGCGACGCAGCACCGCCCGGATCCGGGCAATCAGCTCACGCGCCGAATACGGCTTGGTCACATAGTCGTCGGCACCCAGCTCCAGGCCGACTACCTTGTCGATCTCGCTGTCACGCGCGGTCACCATGATCACCGGCACGCTGGACCGGGATCGCAGCTGCTTGCACACGTCGGTGCCGGACATGCCCGGCAGCATCAGATCGAGCAGCACGATATCGGCGCCGGCCCGGTCGAACTCGGCCAGCGCCGACGGGCCGTCGTTCACCACGGTGGCCTCGAAGCCCTCCTTGCGTAGCAGAAACGCCAGCGGATCAGCCAGCGATTCTTCGTCCTCCACGATCAGCACACTGGTCACCAGCGCGACTCCTCCACGATCAGCAGACTGGTCATAGATGTATTTCTTCCTCTCGTTGGGGCTCTCGTTGGGGCATCTTGGGCCGGATTTCGCGCTCGGGCGCTTGGTCGGGTTGTTCGCACCCGCTGCCGTAGGCCGGGATAGACAGGGTGAACGTCGACCCGGTCCCCAGCTGGCTCCACAACCCGATCGTGCCGTTGTGATTGGCGGCGACGTGCTTGACGATGGCAAGGCCGAGTCCGGTGCCGCCGGTGGCCCGCGAGCGCGCCTTATCGGCGCGGAAGAACCGCTCGAAGACCCGCTCCTGGTCTTTGCGGGCGATACCGATGCCGCGGTCGGTGACGGCGATCTCGATGTTTTGGCCACGGCGACGGCGGCTGATGGTCACCAGCGAACCGCGTGGCGAATACGCGATCGCGTTGGACACCAGGTTGGCCAACGCGGTGACCAACAGGGCCTGCTCACCCAGCATTCGCAGGCCGCTTGGTTCGTCGGTGCAAACCGCGATATCGGCGTTGTCGGCGGGTACCTTGTGGCGTGAAATCGCTTCGGACACAACGCTATCGACGTCAACAGCGCCCATGTCCGGCAACCGCTCGGCACCCTGCAGCCTGGACAGCTCGATCAGCTCGCTGACCATGTCCCCCAGCCGGGTGGCCTCAACAAGCACCTTCTCGCCGAACCGCCGCACCGTCTCCGGGTCGTCCGCGGAGGCCAGCAGCGCCTCGGCGAGCACGGACATGGCGCCGACGGGGGTCTTGAGCTCGTGGCTGACGTTGGCCACGAAGTCGCGCCTGGTGGCCTCCATCCGTGCGTATTCGGAGTGGTCGTAGACGAACACCACGGCAAAGCGCCGGTCCTTTTCGCTGAGCAACCGCGCCTGCCCGTGCACCGCCAGGCCCGATCGGCCCGGGACCAACCGCTTGCCCGGCAGCAGGTCGAACTCGACGTCAGCGCCGTCGCCCAGCGTCTGGCGCGCCGCCTTCCAAGCCTCGTCGTCGAGCTGACGCTCGCGTACCAGGCCGAGCTCTTTGGCCCGGCTGTTGTGATAGACCACGTCGCGGTGACGGTCCACGACGGCGGTGCCCAGCGGCATCAGCGCAACGATCCGCTCCAACATCTGTGCGACGGTGATGCCGGCCGCTTCGACGGCCACCCGCTGGCGTCGCTCCAGCGTCCGCGGCGCCAGCCGTGCGCCGGCGTTGACACCGACGGCCAATGCCACGAGAAACAACACCCCGGCCAGTGACAGGGCCGAGAACACAGTCACATAAAAATCCTACAAACACGGTGAACGCCAACCCAGCAGCGCAAGGCCAAAATCGGACATGTCACACGCGACAACACAGGTGTTCGGCGGCTGTTCACGTCCCGTTTGCCCTTCTGCCAGGAAAGACAGTCTACCGAGCGCCTTGGCTGGCCACCGCCGCCGCGCCCGCGGCAGCGGCTTCCGGATCCAAATAGCTGCCGCCGATGACCGTCGGCCGCATCTGGGCGTCCAAGTCATAGCGCAGCGGAATACCGGTGGGGATGTTCAGGCTCACGACTTCCTCGTCGGACATGCCATCGAGGTACTTGACCAGGGCGCGCAGCGAGTTGCCGTGAGCGGCGATCAGCACCGTCTTGCCGACCCTCACATCCGGCACGATCACGTCGGTGAAGTACGGCAAGAACCGGGCCACCACGTCGGCCAGGCATTCGGTCAGCGGGCCGCCGCCGATGTCGGCGTAGCGGGGATCGGTGTCCTGGCTGTATCGGCTGCCCTTCTCGATGGGCGGCGGCGGGGTGTCATAGCTGCGCCGCCACGCCATGAACTGCTCCTCGCCGTAGCGGTCCTTGATCTCGGCCTTGTCCAGTCCTTGCAGCGCGCCGTAGTGGCGTTCGTTGAGCCGCCAGCTGCGCCGTACCGGGATCCACAGCCGGTCGGCGGTGTCCAGCGCCAGGTGCGCGGTGGTGATGGCTCGGCGCAGCAGCGAGGTGTAGACCACGTCCGGCAGCAGGTTGTGCTCGGCGATCAGCTCGCCGCTGCGCACTGCTTCGCCGCGGCCCTTGTCGGTTAGGTCGACGTCGACCCAGCCGGTGAACTGATTGCTCGCATTCCATTCGCTCTCGCCGTGGCGGAGCAGCACCAGCGTGGCTACCGCGTTCCCCATGGCGGCAAGTCTCTCACGGGGGCGGGCACCGACATCCGGCTAATAGTCGTCGCGTTAAGTGCTCGACTTGCCCCGCAAGCGGGCGGGGTACCCCCAGCCGTGCAGCGGCGAGGGCGCGTGCCGCCACCTCATGGCGTTTGGCGCTCTGCATCGTCGTCTTCGTCGATCAGGTGCGCGAACGCCTCCAAGTTCTTCAGCGATTCACCGCGCGAGACCCGCCACTCCCATTCCTTCTGGATCGACGACCGAAAACCCAACTCCAACAACGTATTAAAGTCGCTATCCACTGCTTCGAGCACTTGCCCAAGCACCCGGTCGATCTCGGCGGCGTCCACCGATGCCAACGACATTCGGCCCACCAGGTAGATATCGCCAACGTTGTCCAACGTGTAGGACACGCCGTACAGGCGGCGGTTGCGTTTGAGCAGGAATCGGTAGACACCCTCGTGGTTCTCGTCGGGCTTGCGGCAGACAAACGCCTCGATGCGCACCGAGTGCTCGCCGATGCTCAGGATGGTGTTGGTCTTGAGCTTGCGTTCGCCGGGCAACTCCACGATCAGGCCCGGCAACCCGCCGTGCGCGCCAGGATGCCGGGAATAGGTCAGCTTGCTGGCATCCAGCGTGTCCTCGATTACCTGCTGAACGTGGGTCACCGGCGCCGCCCCGCGATCTCCGTCGTCGGCGCTGGTCATTGGCGCCATTCCTCGATCCCGGCTTCGCCGGCATCATCGTCGTCGGCGCTGGTCATTGGCGCCACTCCTCGATCCCGCCTTCGCCGGCATCATCGTCGTCGGCGCGGGTCACGCCCTCACCCCGCGCCGCGCCGCCCAGCGCCGGGCCTGATTGCCTCGGCGCGCCGAAGCCAGGTTCCGCACCGACCGGCGGGCGGTGAACTCGCCGATCGCGCGCCGGTAGCTTGCCAGCAGCGCATCAACGGTGTTGTCCCAGGAGAACATCGCCGCGTGCTCGACCGCAGAGCGGCGCATCGCCCAGGCCCGCGGACCACTGCCGCGCAGCAACAGCTCGTCGAGGGCGTGCGCCCATCGGTCGACGTCGTGACCGGACACCAGCGTGCCGCTGACCCCGTCGCGCACCGCGACTGGCAATCCGCCGACCGCGGCGGCCACCACCGGGGTCCCGCAGGACTGCGCCTCGAGGGCGACCAGACCGAAGGACTCCGAATAGCTGGGCACCGCAACCAGGTCGACGGCCTGGAACAGTCGGGCCAGGTCGTCCCGCGACTGCGGGGGCAGGAACGTCACCCGGCCAGTGATACCCAGTTCATCGGCGAGCCGAACAAGGCCGTCCGGCGCGGCCCGTCCGCTGCCCGACGGCCCGCCGGCGACAACGATGTGTACCCGCGGCAGTTTGGCAGCCGCGCGTAGCAAGATATCGGGCCCCTTCAGCGGTTGAATACGGCCGACAAACGCCACCACATCCGCGTCGGGCGGTAGCCCCAGCACGGCCCTGGCGGCGTGACGGTCGCCGGGCCGGAACACGTCCAGGTCGACGCCAGGGTGGGCGACGTCGATCCGGGCGAGGTCGGCCTGGTGCAGCGAAACCAGTTGTCCGACTTCGTCTTCGGTGTTGGCAATCAACCGGTCGGCTTCGTCGACAACCTGCTGCTCGCCGACGGTGCGCAGCGGCGGCTCGGGGGTGTCACCCTCGGCCAACGCGGCGTTCTTCACCGCCGCGAGCGTGTGCGCGGTGTGCACCAACGGCACCGACCACCGGTCGCGGGCCAGCCAGCCGACCTGACCGGACAGCCAATAGTGCGAGTGCACGATGTCGTAATAGCCGGGCTCGTGGGCGGCTTCAGCGCGCAGCACTCCGGCGGCGAATGCGCACAGCTGCGTCGGCAGATCGTATTTGTCCAGGCCTTCGAACGGCCCGGCCACCACATTGCGCACCAACACACCGGGTGCCACCCGCACGACCGGCGGATCGGTGGACGCGGTGGCCCGGGTGAAGATCTCCACCTCCACGCCCCGGCGGGCCAGATGAAGCGCGCTCTGCAGCACGTAGACGTTCATCCCGCCGGCGTCCCCGATGCCCGGCTGGGCCAGCGGCGAGGTGTGCACTGCCAGCACCGCGACGCGACGCGGATCGGTCAGCTCGGAGGTGTCCAGCCGGGAGAAGTCAGTGTGGCCCACAATGGCATCTTTGCAGGACCGTTCTGACGTTCCCCGACGGCGCAGGTCAGGCGGGTGTCTCAGTGGGGACCTCGAGCGCGACCACCGGCGGCTGGGCGCGGCGCATGGCGCCAAGCGGGTCGGAGTACAGCCCGGCCAGCGACACGATGCCCGCCCCGGCCTCCTGCACCCGGTTGCCGAACGCGGTGAGCCGGATGTCGCGCGGCGGCAACACCGAGCGTGCGGCGTATGCCGCCTCCACGTGCTCAATGCCCTCCGGGTATTCGGTGAACGCCTGCCCGCCGACCACCAGGTCGTCGGGGTTGAGCAGATCGCGCAGCAACGCGACGGCTTCACCAAGCACCCTGGCCCGCTCGGCAAGCAGGTCTTTGGCCTGCTTGCTGCCGTTGCGCGCCGCCCGCAGCAACTCGGTGATGGCCGTCGGGGGCCCGTCGTTACGGGCCGGCAGGATGCGCATCCGGCGCGCCGCGGCGAGCACGGCCTCGTCGCTGACGGTGGATTCCAACAGCCCGGAACCGCCGAGCAGCTCCGATTGCGCGGGCAGGTGGGCGATGGTGCCCGGTCCGCTGCCCGGACTGTGCACCCGTCCGCCGATCGACAGCGCGTAGCCCACCGTCTCGCGCGCATAGATGTACAGGCTGGTTGTCGGGTTCGGTCCAAACCGGCGCATGCCAAGCAGTAGTTCCGCCGCAGCCATCGCGTCGACGTGGGACGCCACCGAAACCGGCAGACCCAGTGCCTCGGCCAACACCGGTCCGACCGGTGCATCCCGCCAGCCCAGCCGGGCATGGTCGACGTGCCCGCTGGCCGCATCCACCGTCCCACCGATTGCCACCCCGACCCACAGCGCCCGCCGTCGGTGCCACCGCCTCAGGTAGCGCCGGGCGCCGTCGGCCAACGAGGCCAACGCCGGCCCCTGGGCGCTGCGCGGTGTCGGGGTCTCGACGGCGTCGAGGGTGCGGCCCAACAGGTCGGTGGCCACGATGCTGGTGGTTCGTGCCCCGATGTGGATGCCCAGCGTTAGATACGGCTCGTGGTTGACCTCAACCGGCACCCGGGGACGCCCGATGGCGCCGGAAACCGCCAGGTCGGC
Source organism: Mycobacterium sp. (assembly GCA_035552835.1). GTDB lineage: Bacteria > Actinomycetota > Actinomycetes > Mycobacteriales > Mycobacteriaceae > Mycobacterium. The sequence continues at coordinate 16,050 of DASZKQ010000122.1, forward strand.
ACGTTCCCGCAGAATGCCGGCGTCCAACAGCGCGGTGACCTGGCGGTTTACCGTCGCAATCGACAGCGACGTGGCCTGGGCGATGACGTCGCGGGCAATCGGGCCGCGCAGCCGCACGGCCCGAAAGACCGACGCTGCGGCAGCGTCGGACAACTGCAGCGACGGCGCCACGACCCGGTGAGCTGATCGCCGCCGCGCGGCCGCGGAATGACTATGAGGGGAGGTAAAAGTGATTGAGCGCACGTGGTGTGTCCTTGTCCGAGTTCCGATGGTGGTCCTGGACCGCACCGTCGCGAGCGCTTGCGGTTCGCTCAGGCGCGGCTAGCTGCGCGACAACAACACGCGCAGTCCGCGAACAGACACGCGGACGCGCAGCCGAACAAGGCGCTGGTGTACACACGAGGAATTTAGCACGCTTATTAGAGTTGTTGGATGGTATCCGCTGAGCAACGGGTCGCAGTGATCACCGGCGCTAGCGCCGGGATCGGCGAGGCAACAGCGAAAATCCTTGCTGCGCAAGGCTTTCACGTGGTAGCAGTGGCACGTCGGGCCGACCGGATCAACGCGCTGGCCGCCGAGATTGGTGGAATCGCCCGGGTGGCCGACGTCACTGATGGCGCGGCAGTCGCAGAGCTCGCCGGTCAGCTGAGTCGGGTTGATGTGCTGGTCAACAATGCCGGCGGCGCCAAGGGCCTGGAACCGGTAGCCGACGCCGACCTGGAGCACTGGCGGTGGATGTGGGAGACCAATGTGCTGGGCACGCTGCGGGTGACCCGTGCGCTGCTGCCCAAGTTGATCGAATCCGGCGACGGCCTGATCGTCACCGTCACCTCCGTTGCGGCCCTGGAGGTCTACGACGGCGGCGCCGGCTACACTGCGGCCAAACATGCGCAGGGCGCGTTGCACCGCACGCTGCGCGGCGAGCTGTTGGGAAAACCGGTGCGGCTCACCGAGATTGCTCCCGGAGCGGTCGAAACCGAGTTCTCACTGGTCCGCTTCGGCGGCGACCAGCAGCGCGCCGATGCCGTCTATGCGGGCATGACGCCGCTGGTGGCCGCCGACATCGCCGAGGTGATCGGGTTTGTGGCGTCCCGGCCGTCGCACGTCAACCTCGACCAGATCGTCATCCGACCGCGCGATCAGGCGAGCACTACCCGCCGGGTCTAGGAGCCCGGGCGACCTGGTGGCCGGGTCGTCGTCGGGGTGCCCGATAACGTCGGCGCATCGTGCGGGGTGGCCGGGGCACTGCGCGGTATCGACACCGGAGACGGCTTGGCTCCACTGGCCGGCGGCAGCGCCGACATGCCCACCCAGGTGTCCCAGTCGACGGCCCAGTCCCAGATGTCGCCGTCGGAGTAGGACAGCTCGATCGAGCTGCCGGTGACCTCCGCCGGGTCGCCGTAGATCGCGCTGCTGAAGTACTGCTGGGCGTCGGATGTCGACAGGTTGATGCAGCCGTTGGTGACGTTGGTGTTGCCCTGCGCGCCGGAACTAGCCGGGTTGGCGTGGATGAACTCGCCGTTGTTGGAAATCCGTACCGCCCAGCGTTCGTGTGCATTCGAATAGCCGGCGGCCGGGTTGGACATGTAGAAGTCGGAGTACTTCTCGGTGACCACGTGAATGCCGTTGCGGGTAACGTTGCGGGCCTTGTCGGCTTCGCCGTAACTACACGGGAAGTCCATGATGACGCCTTCGTCGCGGACCACTTGGATGCGGTGTGAGGACACTTCGGCTTTGACCACTTGGCGGCGACCGATCTCGATGTTCAGGCTCATGTCCTGCTTGCCGTAGGCGCCGTCGCCAAACGCCAGCCCGTAGAACTTGGCGTCGACGCTGACCTTGGTGCCGGCTGGGTAGTACTCCCGGGTGCGCCAGTGCACCCGGGCGCCCCCGACTTCGTCAGGCAGCCACGCCCAGCCGCCCTCGACGGGCGGCTCGGTGGTGACTTTCAGCGCCCGCTCGACGGCGGCCTTGTCGGCGATCGGCGCGTCGAACTGGATGATGATCGGCGCCGCGACCCCGACGGTCTGTCCGTCGGCGAGCTGGAACCCGCCGTCGATGACCTTGGTGGGCGCGACCGTGGTGAGCTTGCCCTCCACCGGCACAGCCTTGCCGTCGTGGCCGACTGCCGATCCGTTCCAGGTGTAGGCCGCGTCGTAGCCGAGCGGCTCGGTGATGGTGTAGATGGTGCGGTCCCGGTTCAGTGCGCCCTTGACCACCTTGCCGGACGAGTTGCTCAACGCGACGTGCTGGAACCAACCGTCGCGCACCTCGACGCTGATCGGGGCGGTCGGAACCACCTCGGTGGCCTTATCGGCCGGCCGGAACGTCACGCTGACCTCTGCCGGTTGCTTGGCCTTCTCCGCTTGTTTGCTCGACCCGCCGAAGCAAGCGGCTAACAGGTTCGGCGCGACGATGCCGACCGCCAGGGTCGTCAAAGCCCGGCGCCGGTTGACCGGCGAGAGGCCGCGCACTGTGTCCACGACACAACAAGATACCGGCGAAAATGGACCAGCTGCCGCACGCGCACTACAGCGAGCAGCCGACCAGCACCGGCTCGGGCGTCAGTGTGACACCAAACACATCGCGGACCCCGTCGCGCACGGTGCGCGCCAGCGCCACCACGTCGGCGGCGCTGGCCCCGCCGCGGTTCGTCAAAGCAAGCGCATGCTTGGTGGACAGTCGGCAGCGCGCGGTTGGGACGTCCGGATAGCCCTTGCCGAAGCCGGCTTGCTCGACTAGCCAGCCGGCGGCCAGTTTGACGCCGTCGGCAGCCGGATAGTGCGGCACTGCACGGTCGACGCTGCTGGCCAGCTTCTGGTAAAACTCGAGCGCGACAACCGGATTGGTGAAAAACGAGCCCACGCTCCAGGTGTCGTGGTCGGCCGGGTCGAGCACCATGCCCTTTCGGGTACGCAACTCCAGCACCGCCTCGCGGACCGCCGCGGGATCCGCGCGCTCCCCGGTCGTTACGCCCAGCGCCGCGACCAATTCGCTGTAGCGCAGCGGCGCGCTGCGGCCCGACGGGTCCAGCGCGAACTGCACCTCCAAAACGATGGCCGCGTCGGAGTGTTTGAGCACGCTGGTGCGATACCCGAATCCCAGTTCGCTGGGCGGCGCCCAGCGCACCTCGCCGCTGCGCCGGTCCAGCAGCCGGACCCGGGTCAGGGTGTCAGCCACTTCAGCGCCGTAGGCGCCGACATTTTGCACTGGGGTGGCCCCAGCCGAGCCGGGAATGCCCGACAGGCATTCCAGCCCGCCGAGGCCCGCGGCGATCGCCGCGACAACCACGTCGTCCCACACCGCCCCGGCCTCGGCCCGCACGATGTTGCCGTCAACGCTGATGCTGTCGGCGGCCAACCGCACCACGGTCAGGTCGGTCAGCGTCTCGGCGATCACCACATTCGAGCCCCCGGCCAACACCAGCAGCGGCTGGCAACCCTCGCCGTCGAGGTGGCGCAGCGTGGTGACCACCTGCTCGGTGCTGGTGCAGGTGATGACGCGCGGCGCGACCGGACCGACCCGCAGCGTCGTCAGCGGCGCCAGCGGCACCGCCTCGTCGACGCCCGCACCGGCGAAAAGCGTTCCCACCACGAGTCGTAACGGTAGCCTGACCTGCTATGCCGCGTTCGTTCGACATGTCCACCGACTATGCGGTCACCGTCGAAGAGGTCTTGCAGGCCTTCAGCGAAGAGGAGTACTGGCTGGCCCGCCTCGCCGATTCGGGCGCCGACGACACCACGCTGGATTCGATACAACTCGGCGGTCCATCCGGAGATGACGGCAGCATTGACGTGATCACCACGCAGGTGCTGCGCAGCGGCCGGCTCCCAGGCGTGGTCACCCAATTCCACCGCGGCGATCTGCGCATCCGCCGCGAGGAGAGATGGGAGCCGGTCACCAACGGCTCGGCGACCGCAATCGTCACCGGCTCGATCCTGGACTCGCCGGCGTCGCTGACCGGCACCGCGGTGCTGGAGCCGGTTGAGTCGGGCGGCGCCCGGATGAAGCTCCGGGCCACCGTCGAGGTGCGCATTCCACTGGTCGGCGGCAAGTTGGAGAACTTCATCGGTAACCAACTCGTCGAGTTGCTGATCGCCGAGCAGCGTTTCACCACCACGTGGATCGGCGAAACCGCCTGATCACGATCGTGTTCCGGCGCCGCCTTCGGCGGCGGTGATACCGCCCTTGAGGAGTTCGCCGATGACCTTCTTCAGCACCGGCGATAACAACCAATCAGGACCGGGGATCTTGGGTGTCGACCGTAGGTGCCAGCTGACCGCGGTTCCAGTTCCTGCCTCGCGCAGCTCGACCGTGCCGACGTGATCCCGGACCGGCGCGCCTGAGAGCAACTTGTACGCGTAGCGGGTGGGTCGCTGATAGTCGATGATCTCTTCGACGATAGGGGGCCCGACCGCCTCGATGCGTCTGATCGCACCGACACCGTTTGGTGCGGGGGTCCCCTCGCGCTCTAGCGTGCTGCGACGACACGCCCACACGTGGTCCGCGATCGCGCGGTGGTCAGTGAGGGCGTCGAACACCGTCTCGATCGGCGCCGTCGTGGTCCGCGTGAGAGTGAACTCGATCATCCGCCCACCACGCTCCCGACTCGTGTTGCCGGTATCCAGTTGTCCATCGTCATGACCCCTCTTTCTTGCTAGCTCGATTGAATTCTGGCATCCGGGGCGACCCGCCTAGGCTGGCGGTCATGCGGATTGCGGTGGCGCAGATTCTGTCCGGCACCGATCCGGCCGACAACCTGCAGCTGGTGCGGGACTACGCCGGGCGGGCCGCCGACGCCGGCGCGCGATTGGTGGTGTTCCCGGAAGCGACGATGTGCCGATTCGGGGTACCGCTGGCGCCGATCGCCGAGCCGGTCGACGGGCCATGGGCCGACGGGGTGCGCCGGATCGCCGCCGACGCGAACATCACCGTGATTGTGGGCATGTTCAGCCCGGCCGATGGCGGGCGGGTCACCAACACGCTGCTGGCAGTGGGTCCCGCGGGCTCCGGCACTAATGCGCATTACCACAAGATTCACCTCTACGACGCGTTCGGCTTCACCGAGTCGCACACCGTCGCGCCGGGCCGCGAGCCGGTGGTGATCACCGTCGACGGCGTCGGGGTGGGGCTGACCACGTGCTATGACCTTCGCTTTGCCGAACTCTTCACCACGCTGGCGCGCCGCGGCGCCCAGTTGATCACCGTCAGCGCGTCGTGGGCTTCCGGCCGCGGCAAGCTGGAGCAGTGGACGCTGCTGGCCCGGGCTCGGGCGCTGGACTCCACCAGCTACATCGCCGCCGCCGGGCAGGCCGATCCGGGCGAGCCGCTGGCCTCGACCGCGCCGACCGGGGTGGGCGGCAGTCTGGTGGTTTCGCCGTTTGGCGAGGTGGTGGCGTCGGCCGGGGCCGACCCGCAGTTGCTGGTCACCGACATCGCCCTCGATCGGGTGACCGAAGCCCGCGAAACGATCGCGGTGCTGCGCAACCACACAGCTTTCGCTCATGGGGATAAGGCAGAATCGCCCAGGTGACGAATCCGCAAGGACCGCCGCACCAGGACCCGTCGATATGGGCTCGTCCAGGCGGCCAGAGTCCGCCTACCCAATCGGCCCCGCCGGCCGAGTCGCCAACCACCCAGGTGGCTGCCCATGAACCATCGGTCCAGTCGGCGCACCAGACCGTTACGCCGCCCACACTCGAATTCCCGGCTGCGTCGCCCTACGGACAGGCCCCGCAGCAGGACCCAGCAGCTCCCGTGAAAACCAAACGCCGCTTCCTCGGCGACCCGGTGTCGATCATCCTGGTTCTGGTCATCGTGGCGGCGTTAGCCGTCGCCGGTCTGATCGGCGGCGAGCTCTATGCCCGCCACATCGCCAACAACGTGGTGGCCACGGCCACCGAATGCGTGGTGCAGGACCAGGCCAAAGTGTCCTTCGGCCCCAGCCCGTTCCTGTTGCAACACATCACCGGCCACTACCGCGATATCTCCATCCACACCGCAGGGCACCAGATCCGCGACGCTAAAGGAATGACGGCCGACATCAACATCAACGACGTCGACCTGCACGGCAACGGCGACTCAAAGGGCACCATCGGCGCGCTGGATGCCACCATCACCTGGACGTCGGACGGGATCAAGGAAACCGTGCAAAACGGGGTTCCACTCGTCGGCGGACTGATCAACAGCGTCAGCACCAACACCGGTGCCGGCACCATCGAATTCACCGGGGCACTGGGCTTGGGCAGCGTTACCGTCAAGCCGGCGGTCGCTGGCAGCGGGCTGTCACTGCAGGTGGTCAAGGTCACCGCGATGGGCGCCACAGTTCCGCACGAGGCGGCGCAATCGGCGCTGGACACCTTCACCTCCGGGCTCACCAAGGACTATCCGCTGGGTATCCACGCCGACAGCGTGCAGGTCACCAATGAGGGCGTGGTGGCTCACTTTTCGACGCGCAATGCCTCCATCCCAGCCAGCCAGACCGACCCCTGCTTCGCCCATGTTTAGGACCGACCGCCACGGGTATAAGGAATCGCGCTCATGACGAATTCGCGAGGGCCATCGAGCAGCGACCCGTCGGAAGGGGCTCGTCCGCCCAGGCCGCCCGGGCCGCCCAACCGGGGTGCACCGCCACGACGCCAGCCTCCGCCGCCGTCCGAGTACCCGACTCGCCAGATCCGCCAGAGCGGCCCCCCGCCGAATCGCCCGCCGCAGCAACCGGGTTCACCGCCGCAACAACCGGGTCCGGCGCCGAACCATCCGGGTCCGCCGCTGAATCGGCCGCCGCAACAACCCGGTCTGCCACCTAATCCGCGGCCGCATCAGCCCGGTCCGCCGCCCCCGCACGAGCACACCACCACCACCCGGATAGCTACACCGCCGCCGTTACCGGACGCACCGGTGAAGAGCAAACACGGCTTCGTCGCTAACCGGACGCCGATCCTGTTGATCCTGGCGATCGTGGTGCTGGTGGTCCTCGCGGCCGCGATCGGCGCCGAGCTATATACCCGCCACCTGGCGAGCAGCAAGGTGGCAAGCGCGGTGCAGTGCGAGGTGCAAGACAGCGCCAGCGTGTCCTTCTCCCCGGCCCCACCGGTGCTATGGCAATACCTCACCAGTGACTACTCCGACATCTCCGTGCAGACCGCGGGCAATCAGGTGCGGTCGGCCAAAGGCATGAAGGTGAACCTGGACATCCGCGACATTAAACTGAGTAACACCAACAACTCTCAGGGCACGATCGGCTCGCTGAACGGCACCATCACCTGGTCGGCCGATGGCATCAAGCAGTCGATCCAGGACGCCATCCCGGTGCTGGGCAAGTTCGTCACCGGCGACGTCACCACCAACCCCAGTGACGGCACAGTCTCACTGAAGGGCTTGCTGGACAGCGCCACCGTCAAACCGCAGATCGTGAACAACGGGCTGTCGCTGCAAGTGGTCAGCTTGAGCGCGCTGGGTTCCAAAATGTCTACGGACGACGTCCAAAAGCACCTGGACGACCTCACCTCGAAAGCGACCCAGAACTATCCGCTGGGCATCCACGCCGACAGCGTGAAGGTCACCAGCGACGGCGTCGAAGCAACGTTCTCGACTCAAAACGCAACAATCCCGACGTCGTCATCGCAGCCCCAATCGGGTCAGGACTGCTTCAGCGGGGTCTAGCCGCCCGGCGACGATGCAGAGCGAAGCGATGAGGAGGAGGCGGGCAATCTAGCCCAGACCGTCGAGCACCGCGCGGGTGCCCGACAGCCCCAGCCGGGTGGCGCCCGCGTCAAGCATCGCCAAAGCATCGGCGGCAGTGCGGATGCCGCCGCTGGCCTTGACCCCTAGCCGTCCGCCGACGGTGTCGGCCATCAGCGCAACAGCGGCCACCGACGCCCCGCCGGCGGGGTGAAAACCCGTCGAGGTCTTCACGAAATCCGCGCCGGCGTCTTCGGCGGCGCGGCACACGTCGGCCAAGGTTTGCTCGCCGGCCAGTGTCAGCAGCACCGCCGACTCGACGATCACCTTGAGC